>CAZJYF010000084.1:0-10940 GCA_964549665.1 uncultured Saprospiraceae bacterium | reverse complement strand
CCCGATGACCAAAGCGGATGGTCCATGTGCACCCAAGACCTGCCGGAATACGACCGAAGAACCATTCAGGCCTCCGGTCCTTTCGTCCTTCAACCGGGCGCTATTAACGAGTTAATTATTGGGGCGGTTTGGGTTCCTGACCTCGACTATCCCTGTCCCGATATTACGCGCCTCCTGTTTGCTGACGACTTGGCACAGGCGCTCTTCGACAACTGTTTCGACATTACGGATGGCCCGGATGCCCCGGATGTGGATTGGATTGAGTTAGACAAAGAATTGATCGCCGTATTTTCCAATGATACCATTATTTCTAATAATGCCTTCGAGGATTATGCAGAAGTGGATTTACAGGCTCCTCAAGGCATTTCCGACAGCCTGTATTTTTTTGAAGGATATAAACTATTTCAACTAGCCGGACCGGAAGTGACCATCGGCGACCTGGACAATCCCGATAAAGCGAGAATAATCTTCCAGGTCGACATCCGCAACGGAGTAGGCGACATATTCAACTGGCGCGCAATACCCGACCCGGGTTCTCCTGAGGTCATTTGGATTCCCCAAAAGGAAGTGGCTGGTGCGGATCTGGGCGTGCGGCACACCTTCCGCATTACGCGAGACCAATTTGCTTCGGGAGACAATCGCCTAATAAATCACAAAAAATATTACTTCACCGCCTTGGCCTACGCCTACAATAATTATCAGCAATTCGATCCTTTGCAAGCGGTCGGTCAAAGGAAGCCTTACTTGGAAGGCCGGCGGAATATCAGAACCTATGTACCGATTCCAAGACCCATCGTTGACCGGAAAGTAAATGCCAACTTTGGAGATGGTGCCGTTATTACGCGAATTGACGGAGAAGGCGTGGGAGGAAATTTCCTGGACATGTCGGACGAATCGAAAGCAGCCATCCTGGATGGGACTTTCACGGGCGAAATTACGTACAAACCCGGAAGAGGGCCTATAGAAATTGTCATTTACAATTCATTGGAAGTAAAGGATGGAGAATTTGAATTGACCTTCATCGATGAAGATTTGACCAACGATAAATTGGACAACGAAGTGCGTTGGCAACTGACGAACCTTAGCGATAACTCCAGCCCTGTCATTTCGGATAAGACGATTGATAAATTAAACGAACAAATTTTGGCGCAATTTGGCTTCTCTATTGCCATTGCTCAATCAAAAGATGTCGGGGAATTAAAAGAAAGGGAAAACGGGGTTATTGGCTACGAACAAGAGTATGCTTTTGAGGATAAACCCTTTTGGTTTTCTGGCATCCCCGACGACTTCCCTGTCGGTCAAATCTTCGGGATTAACTTATTCAATTATGTGGTAAATTCTTCCGGAGAAGTGGATGAAATATTGGATAAAGACCAGGCTTTCAACCACATCGGCCCCGGGTTTTTTGTGCCCTATCAAATGGCAGACTATCGTCCCAAGCCGGTACAACAGGGCTTCAGTCCTCCTTATATTACCCCTGCCTGGAAAAAAAATGGCGGCATTGTCAGAGACAATAGCAAACTTAAGGAACTGAACAACGTGGACATTGTCTTCACCTCCAATAAAGACTTGTGGTCGCGTTGCGTGGTTGTCGAAACCAAATCACCGGATTATGATGGTCTAATTGGCGCAGGTGGCGGCTTCCTGACGACGGAAGGCGACATGAAGCAATTTGACCTCCGCGGTGGTTTGTCGGTAAGTAAAGATGATAATGATGGGGACGGATTGCCCGACCCCGGCTTTGAGGATGGAGAATTTGAACGCGGCATGGGCTGGTTCCCCGGCTATGCAATCGATGTGGAAACCGGAAAGCGATTGAACGTCTTTTTTGGTGAAAATTCGATTTACAGGGCCGAAAACGGATTTCTCCTCGAATACAACGACGGCAAACCCAATGGTGCAGACATGATGTTCAACCCTACCTCGCAGATTTTGATGGGCGATGTTGGAGGAGGCGCCACAACCATCCGAAACTTCTTCGGAGGTGGGCAACATTTTATCTACGTCACCAACCGGGAATACGACAAGGGTGCAGAGTTAGCCGCCCGTTTTGACCCCACTCAACAATCACTGAAAAAAATCAGGGGGTTGAAATGGATCACCTGGACGGGCTTCCCTATCTTACTGCCAGGAGAAAGAATGCTTTCCTATGCAAACGGTTTGATTCCAAATGATTTGACCATCAAATTGAGGGTAGAAAATCCCTATTCAGTAGTACAGGGAACAGGCGAATTCAACGGGTATCCCACCTATCGCTTTACGCTGCAAGGCTTACAGGCTTCTGAACTCGATGCGGTACACGTCGAATCCGCCCTGGACAAAATCCTCGTGGTGCCAAATCCTTACTTTGCTTTTTCAGCATATGAAACCTCGCAGTTCTCCACTACCGTTAAGATTACGAACCTTCCGGCAAAATGTACCGTCATCATTTATTCTCTGGACGGCAAGTTTATCCGGCAGTACGACAGAGATGAGGTTGGAGTGGTTCCCAATGGCAACAACCGGGCTATTGCCAGCGCCCAAATCGTCCCGGACATAGAGTGGGATTTGAAAAACAACAAAGGAATCCCCATCGCCGCCGGCGTTTATCTGATTCATATCAACGCACCCGGTTTGGGTGAACGGACCCTCAAGTGGTTCGGTATCAACAGACAATTTGACCCCTCTGGCCTATAAGGTTAATTAAAAATTTAAAATGATAAATTTAAAATTTAAAAGTGTTGACTACCAGTCCTTTTAGCTTAATGGCCGCCTTTTATTTTTTTATTATTTAAAAAAAAGGGGGGAAATAACTTGGCTCTCTCAAAATGTAAGCTGCTGATTTTCTCCCGATACGATACCGAAGTATCGGGTTAGGTACGGGATTCACATTTTAAATTTATCATTTTAAATTTATCATTTTAAATTTTACATTTCTCTAAAAAGGTAATTATGAATAAGTTTACATACCTACTGCTTGTATTAACCTTTGCGGGTTTTTCTGTCGAATCGGTAATTGCCGGCAATCCCGACCGGCAAGGGGAAGCAGGCGCCTTTGAATTATTGATGAATCCCTGGGCAAAAAGCGCCGGATTGCACACCATGACGACCTCGATGATTACGGGTGTGGAAGCGCTTCGACTGAATCCCGCAGGTCTGGCCCGCATTCAAAAAACCGAGGTAATCTTCAGTCATGCCATCTACCTGGATGGCGCTGATTTGCAGATGAATGCTTTTGGAATATCCCAAAAAGTAGGGAAGAGCGGCGCTTTTGGGATCAGCATCATGTCCCTCGATTTTGGAGACATTCCCATAACAACTACGGCACAACCGGAAGGCACCGGAGCTACTTTCTCTCCCCGCTTTTTCAATATTGGGCTAGCTTATTCCTACGTTTTTGAAAATAAAGTTTCGGTAGGATTCACCGTGCGGGCTATTTCCGAATCTATTGCCAATGCTTCTGCTTCTGCCTTGGCTATCGATGCCGGCGTACAATACGTCACGGGTGAGCAGGATAATTTCAAATTTGGCATATCCCTTCGCAACATTGGAACCCGGATGAAATTCAGCGGAGAAGGCTTATCCACCATCAACAATATACCCATTGGTTCGGTTTCCTATCAATTGACCGCCGACCAAAGACCGGCCAGTTTTGAGTTGCAGTCCGCTTTGAATATCGGACTTTCCTACGATTTCATATTGGATAAAAACCGCATAACCGTCGTGGGCAATTTTACCTCCAATGCATTCTCCCAAGACCAAATAGGCGGTGGGCTGGAATTTTCCTTCAGAGAATTGTTTATGGTTAGAGGAGGTTATAAACTCGACTTCGGGCAGACGGCAAAAGGAGGGTCAGAGGAACCTATTTACAGCGGACCCGCTGTGGGTGTTACGTTAAACGTTCCAGTAAATAAAAACGACCATAGCCCACGGATTGGAATTGATTACGCCTACCGGTCCACGAAAATATTCTCTGGAACGCACAATATTTCTGTTCGAATCACCCTTTGATTAGCCGATTTCCGTGTAAAATTAATATGCTTTAAATATTTAATTATTCAGCTATTTCTCCTATCTTTGCACCTTAGTTAAAGCAAGAACGTTTCTGCTAATTGTTGTAGAAATGTTCTTACTTTTTAGGTGATATTTCGATTTAAACCACCATTTCTCAACCTCTTGTAGTTTCCTTTTTTTTTCTGATGGGTCTTAATGTTTCAATACCAAATCCTCTGGAAGGGTAAAATTGATTAATATTTTTGAGAATAGGTGCCGAAATAAATCGCCCGAAATGTTGAGAAAAAACAAAAAGGCAAGGTATGCCAAAATACACCTATTTAACACAGGAAGGATACGATAGACTCAACGCCGAATTGGAAGAAATGAAATCTTCCGGACGGCCGGAGATTGCCAAGGCTATTGCTGAAGCAAGGGACAAGGGTGACCTTTCAGAAAATGCGGAATACAGTGCTGCCAAAGATGCCCAAGGCTTGCTGGAAATGAAAATCAACGAACTGGAAACTATCCTCGCTTCAGCTCGCATTGTCGATGAAAGCCAATTGGATACTTCTGAGGTTCGCCTGCTTGCCAACGTAACCATGAAGAATTTAAAAAACGGAAAAGAACTGACTTACAAACTCGTTTCTGAATCGGAGGCAGATTTGAAAGCGCGAAAAATATCCATTGATTCACCGATTGGGAAAGGTTTGTTAGGCAAAAAAGTGGGGGAGGTCGCCGTAGTAGAAACCCCCGGCGGACGCCTCGAATTTGAAGTACTCAATATCGCTGTCTGATAAATTTTTTACTTCTTTTTTTTCAAAAACCCATCATGGCCAGCATTTTTTCAAAAATCATCGAGGGCGAAATCCCCTGCCACAAAATTGCAGAGACCGATGATTATTTTGCCTTTCTGGATATCCGGCCACTGATGAAAGGTCACACCCTCTGCGTTCCCAAAAAAGAAATTGATTATATTTTTGACCTTGATGACGGGTTGTTGGGAGGCTTGACGGTATTTGCCAAAGGTGTTGCCCAAGCGATTAAAGCTGCCGTGCCATGCAATAGAGTTGGAGTGGTGGTCGTGGGAGATGAAGTGCCGCACGCCCACATTCATTTGATTCCTTTTTTTAAGGTAGCAGACATGATGTTTGGAAAACAGCCCCTGGACTTAAGCCCTGAAGAACTAGCCGAAATTGCTTCTACCATTAGGAAACATTACCGCACCGGACAGTAAACGGTCATCAGTTTGCAGTCATTCTATCCCGATACCTTAACTTCCTTCCGTTAAGATTTCATTGATTGGAAAATTGGAAAATTATTGCCGCTCCGAGTTCAAATTGCGCCAAGCAAGGAAAACTTTAAACAAACTATTCATTTAACCAGCCTGTTCGGATTATCATTTAAAAAGTTAGACCAATTCCCATATCGCTTGCCGTTTGCCAAAGGACTGTTGGATTGATAAAAGTGGCAAACCGCCGCGGCAAGGGCATCGGTGGCGTCGAGGTAGTGCTCTTTTAACTCAAAATCGAGGATGGTTTTAAGCATGGCGGCCACTTGTTCTTTGGTGGCATTACCGTTTCCCGTGATGGACTGCTTGATTTTCTTTGGTGAGTATTCCGTTATATTGACCCCCTGCGTAATAGCCGCGGCAATAGCGACGCCCTGTGCCCGCCCAAGTTTAAGCATGGACTGCACGTTCTTTCCATAAAAAGGCGCTTCAATGGCCATCTCAGTTGGTTTGTATATCTCAATAATGGCATGCAGGCGTTCGAAAATTCGTTTCAACTTCAGTTGTTGTTCTTTCAAATGACTCATCGAAATCACACCAATATCTAAAGGTTGAATTTCTTTCTTTTCGATTTCAATAACGGCATAGCCCAAAATGTTGGTGCCAGGGTCCACCCCCAATAATCGATACGATGTTCCTTCTTTCATATGCTTGATTGTCAGGTACTTAACGAGGGCTCAACGTTCAGTTATTAGCTTTCAAAAATATTTATTGACCCTTCAAAGTATTAGAAAAACAGTGATTATAGCGAACGCCTAAAAGTAATAAAGCAAAGTAAAGTTATTTCAAGATTAAAACAGATGTTTTGAACAAATTTGTTTTGACCTCAAAAGTTAATTATTTTTGCGATAATGGTAAATCTTGCCAAGAAAACCAATTTTAAATCTCCACAAAAAATCGCATTGAAAACTCCCACCAAAACGCTTTCCCGAACTTCCTTGCGAAAGGCCATTCAAAGCAAACACGCCAACACGCTAATAAAAGTAATTTTTTCGGTTTTGCTGCTTTGTACGATTTACCGGCAGGTTTTCGCACAGGCCGACTTAGCTTTGATTTCGGAAGCCTTTCTTCATAATTTTACTTTCCCCCATTTAAATTGGTTGTTGTTCGTGTTTTTGCTGGTGCCCGTCAACTGGGGTTTAGAGGCGCTAAAGTGGCGGCAGTTGATTAAAAACTTCACCCTTCTTTCATTTTGGAACATCTTCAAGGCCATTTTGAGCGGGGTAGCCGTTTCTCTCCTCACGCCAAACCGCATTGGAGAATACGGTGGGCGAATCCTCCAGATAGAGGCAAGGCACAATTGGAAAGCAGTTATCGCCACGATGGTGGGCAGTTTTAGTCAGCTCTTGGTTTTGTTGTCGGCTGGTTTGTTTGGGGCGGTCTGGTTTTCTTACCAATATCTGCAATTGGAATTGTACATTCTTCAAATCGTGTTGTTCTTCGGCATCGTCCTTATCGGCTTGCTGCTTTTTGGTTTTTTCAACATTGACCTCATCGTTCCTATTGCGAAACGGATACCTTTCGCTGAAAAATTTCATCGCTACCTCCGTCCGCTCAATGTATTGAGAAATTATACTGCCAAAGAATTGTCCATAGCCTTGTTATTTGCCTTTTTGAGGTATGCTACCTATTCGCTTCAATATTACTTCGTTTTGCAATTTTTCGGCATCGAGGTGACCATTGTGGAGGGGGTTTCCGGCATCAGCACCCTATTTTTATTGCAAACAAGCATCCCCCTTCCCCCACTACTCGGCTTATTGGCCCGCGGCGAAATGGCTTTATTCGTTTGGGGGAGTTTTAGCGCCGATGAAGTTGGAATTTTGGCTTCCTCCTTCAGCTTGTTCGTCATAAACCTCATCTTGCCCGCATTAGTCGGAATGGTTTTTATCGTTCAAATAAATGTTTTAAAATCATTGGGCTATGAAAATGGAAAACGAAATTAATTTTTTAATGATTCATGGCGATTTTGAAAATCATCCTAATTTATCAAAATAGTTAGCTGCCAATGTTAAGAAAATGGTTCAAAATAATATCCCTCCTGCTACTGTTGACCATGGTTTTCGGGTTGGGTGTTTGGCTAACGCACACCTACTATTCACAACAAAAGGTGCCTGCGGAAGAACAATCGCAGGTCTTGCTGGAAAAAATTAAATCCGTGGCAAAATTGGTGACGGTGGAGGGTTATTTCTCGGAAATTTACAACTACAAAGATTATTGGAAATACGATCTACCTTTCCTTCGAAAGAAGGCCTTGTTGCGGGTAAAAGCAAGGGTTTCAGTGGGGTACGATTTGTCGAAGATGAAAATAGAAGCACTTCCCGAAAAGAAGGTCGTCGCCATCAGCCATATTCCCGACCCGGAGATTCTTTCTATCGACCACGACATCGATTATTACGACATCCAGGAGGGAATTTTCAATTCTTTTTCTGCCAAAGATTACACTGAATTAAACGCGAATGCCAAAAATTTCATCCGCGCCCGCGCCCTGGAAAGCGACCTGTTTCTCGCCGCCGAAGAACAAAGCAACCAACTGCAAGACATGATTCGTTTTATGGTCGAAGCCGCCGGATGGCAGTTGGAATTCAAGTCGAGGTACGAAGAAAATAAATTGGATACCTTGGTGAATTGAGGCATCAAAGGCACTTGAAATATTCAAAGGGTTCGAGGCAGTTGTTGCATGTGTAAAGGGCCTTGCAGGCGGTAGAACCAAATTGACTTTTCAGGGAAGTATTGTCCGAACCACAGTGCGGGCAGGGCACTTTCACGGATTCGTCCGAAAATAATTCGCTTTCATCGCGCTTGCTTTTTACAGGCGGCGCGATGCCATATTTTTTCAATTTCTCTTTTGCCGCGTCACTCAGCCAATCTGTGGTCCATGCAGGTTGGTACACCGTTTTCACCTTCACTTTATCGAAACCATTGATTTTCAATACTTTCTGAATGTCGGTTTCAAATAAAGGCATTGCCGGGCAGCCCGTATAAGTTGGTGTAATGCTAACCACCATAGTTTCTCCTTCCATTTCTACTGCCCGCACCACCCCCAATTCGGTAATGGAAAGGACAGGGATTTCCGGGTCGGGAATTTCCGAGAGTATCTTCCAAATTTTCTCCAGGTCGAAGGATGTCTTTGAAGCCATTTATTGCTCTTTGAAATTAAAGTTAATAATAATTCAAACGATTTTATGCTTGTTCAGCACCCAAATATTCTTGTTCATACCAATTATTTTTGGTTCATCCACATGATGCGTAGGTTTTGAAAAAAAACTGGCAAACACTTAGATTTGGAGTTCCAGGTCAGGAGATGAAAAAACCCCGGAAGACATACGACATTGGGAGCCTAAGCCTGCAATCCAGAAAATTACTGTAAAAATGGAATGCCTCCCTTAAAACAGCTACCTTTGCGGCTCATTTGGGAACGAGGGATAAAAAGAGTCCAAAAAATGGTGGGTTCTTTTATCCCTCGTTCCATAAAAAATTGATATGAGCGAATTCGCAACGCTGGGTCTATCCCAGCCATTGGTGGAAGCCATAGAAGAATTGGGATTTATCCACCCCACCCCGATCCAAACGCAGGCTATTCCCCAATTACTCAACGATGATACCGACCTGGTTGGACTTGCCCAAACCGGGACTGGAAAAACGGCAGCTTTTGGGCTGCCCCTTGTCGAATTAGTCGACACAAATAAAAAGCATACTCAGGCTTTGGTGTTGGCACCTACAAGAGAATTGTGTATGCAGATTGCCCGGGAGTTGGGTCTTTTTGCCAAACATTTGAAACGGCTGAAGGTGCTGGCAGTTTATGGGGGTACAGACATTGGCAGACAAATAAGGGAGGTGAAAAAAGGCGTCCATATTTTGGTGGCAACCCCAGGACGGTTAAAAGATTTAATGCGCCGGAAGGTAGTGAACCTCTCCAATCTAGAATATGTCGTGTTGGACGAAGCCGACGAGATGTTGAACATGGGTTTTAAAGAGGAAATCGATGCAATTCTAAAGGATACTCCGGAAGATAAACTGACCTGGCTGTTTTCTGCAACCATGCCCCCGGGGGTTCGAAGAATTTCCCAAAACTACATGACGGACCCGCTGGAACTAAGTGCCGGTGAACAGAATGCCGCCAATGCCGACATCGAGCACCAATATGTCCTTGTTCGTCCTTCTGAAAGGTTTCAGGTGCTGAAGCGTTTTCTCGATTTTGATGAAAACATCTTTGGGCTAATATTCACCCGTACCCGGAGAGATGCCAGCAGTGTGGCCGACCAACTTTCAAAAGAAGGCTACAACGCCGATGCACTTCACGGCGACCTCAACCAAAACCAACGCGACCAGGTGATGGACCGTTTCCGCACCAAACGACTGCAAATATTGGTTGCCACGGATGTTGCCGCCCGGGGCATCGATGTGCAGGATATTACCCACATTTTTCATTATAACATCCCCGACGACAGAGCTTTTTACACCCACCGGAGTGGACGAACCGGCAGGGCTGGCAAAAAGGGCGTTTCGCTGGTTTTGGCGCATCCCAATGACCTCGGACTATTGCGACAACTGGAACGAATGGCCCAGATCCGCTTCAAAATGGCACGCATTCCCACCGGGAGGGAAATCTGCGAAAAGCGGCTACTCCATTACATGCACCGGATAAAAGGCATGCCCGTCAATGAAGCCATCGAACCCTATCTTCCGGCAATTATGGAAGAACTGGAAGGACTGACAAAAGAGGAATTAGTGCAACGCATCGCTTCCTTATCTTTTAGCCGCTTCTTTAAAGCCTACCGCCATTCCCCTGACCTGAATCCCAGAAAAAAAGAGCGCACGGACACCAATCACAAACGCCTTTTTATCAACATTGGAAAAATGGATGTTGAAAATAAATCCGGATTTCTGGCTTTAGTTTGCGGCCACTGCCAAATTCCCGGAAGCGCCATCGGAAAAATAGACATGAGCTGGAAACATTCCTTTTTCGATGTGGAAGCTGACTCTGTTGAAGCAGTTAGAAAGAGCTTCCGGGACAGTAATTTTGAAGGCCGCCAGATTCGGGTAAACGATGGGGCAACACAGCGACGGCGTACCAAAAGAAAAAGATGACCTGATTTCGGATTTACTCGCCCGAAAGAAAAATATGCCGATTGGGGCTAATCCAGACATTGCAAGAGATTTGACCCCTGCCCCGATTTGGGTCGTCGAGAAAGTTGGAAATAGGATTGACCTGATGCTGTTGATTTGGAAAGGGCGGGGCTTTGAAGTTGGGAGAAAAAAGATTTTTGGTTCATCCGCATAATGGGTGGGTTTTACCCACTCCACAGGCTCTTTATAATGCCCATTTATCGCAAACCCCATTCAATATTCCGGATATCATCGCGTTGATAGTTCAGGCTTGTACTGTCCATTCTTTCGGTAGAACAAAGTCGTAATTTTTCTATTTTTGCACTTCTTGGAAAGCAAAAAAACAAGAAAAGTGATATTTCAAGAAAGGAAAAAAACGATTAGAACAAAGAGAAGGACTTAGGCAGTGTTTAAAATGTAATGCCTGTGCATTACCAAAATGGCTTTGATTTTGAACGGACTCAAATTCCTTTTTTGGTACTACAACGAATTTAATGGGTAATGGAGATAATGATTTAATGCTGGAATGGGAAAATAGAGATTATTGTAAGTTAAAAACTGATGTTACGCA
>CAZJYF010000083.1:0-10993 GCA_964549665.1 uncultured Saprospiraceae bacterium | reverse complement strand
TTTCATCAAAAAATTGACGCTTTTCCCCTCGAAACCTAAAATCCCAACAAGCTCTTAAAAGTGAGGGCAATGGAATTCCAATCCATACACTTCGAAATGAAATCCCATTGAAATAAAATATACGTTTCAATAAATCAATTCACTCTTCCCTGTTCTTCTGCCGAGCCCGTTTGCCGTTTCCTGTTTCCTTTGAGTTTATTGTTGCCAAAACTCCGGGTGTAAGTGAGCCGGACTGCCCTTTCCGAAAAATTAAAAGCTCCTTTATATTCAAATCCTATGGTTGGATCGGTGGTGAATAATTCCCAATTGAAGGTCTTCAAAACATTATTTACATTTAAGCTGAGTCTTCCTTTGTTGTTACCGAGATTTTTCTGTAGTCCGATATTTAAAACACCTGTTGCTTTCCTTTTGACAAAACCTCTAATCCCAGGTGTACGGTAATTCCCGGAAAATTCCAAAGTGAAATCCTTGGGCAATTTGAAGGTTTGAACCGAATTCAGTCTAAAGCTTTTCTGTTCAATTGTTAATATAGCACCTTCAAATCTGGTTTTGTCCAGTTGCCAAAAACCCAGAAAATTGTTTTGCATTTGCCACCAATCCGTTACTTGCACAGGGAAGGACAATGAGGCGGACAGTACCTTAGAGTAGTCAAGGTTAACAGTACGGTTGATTTGCTTATTGGTCGCTGGGTCAACGAATGGCTGACCCCATGAAATGGCTTCATCTTCGAAACTGTATTGAAGCGAAAACAGCACTGTTTTAAGCCTGAAATCGGCTTTTACCGCATCGGTGATGGATGGTTGGAGCGCTATATTACCTGTAAAATAAGAGTTTGGGTCTTGAAAAAATATCCATGGGGCCAATTGCGTAAAAGCAGGTCGGTTGATGCGGCGGCTGTACGAGAATTGTAATTTGTTATTGTCGTTGATTGTCCTGGAAATAAAAAGGCTTGGGAAAAAGTTGCCATACGTGCGGTCCACGATATCAGGAGTTTCTTTCGAGCCAAGATTGGATTCGGTGTGCTCATAACGCATTCCGAATTTCACATCAGTTTTCTCATTAATTTTCAATGAAATGGCAGCATAGGCAGCCAAAATATCTTCATTCAGGGTAAATTCACCCGTAAAATCGGGGTCTGTTACCCAGCCTTGTGGCTCTAACATTTGCAACCTGATATTATTGTCAAAAGTGGAGAATGCCCCTTTTAATCCCGTTTCCAACCGCACTTTTTCTCCAATGCTATTGGTGTAATCAGCCTTGCCAACCATAAATTGAATAGGGGTTTCTTTATCTACATTGAACTGGTCTTCATTTTCTAAATTTCCGTTTCCATCGTAATATTTTATGTCATAATCATTGGGCTGATCTTGGTGATAATAGGCGTAATCGAAGTCTAAATTGAGCGTCTGGTTTTTAGTGAATTGGTGTTGAAGGTTGATATTGCCGAGGTAATTGTTCCAAAGGTTGAGCTCGTCTATACCCATACCCAATGTACTGGTTTGGACGCCTGATTCTTTTATACTAATGTCGTTGAAAGCATCCATCGTCCACCTCCTTTGCGACCAGGTAGCCAAGACCCCCAATACCGTTTTTGAGCTTAGTTGGAAATCTACTCCCATCCTCAGGTTGTGATTTTGTATAAGGGTGGGGTCACGATCACTGATACTATTGGTTTCCGTTGGGATACCTTGAAAAACAAGACTGCGGAAGTTGGTGAATTCCTGGGCGGAACGATTGTAAGAATAGGAGTAGTCTCCGTAGAGATTGACTTTATTCTTCCGGTAATTAATATTGATGCTACCGCCAAATTTCTCATGAACCCCATAGCCGGCATTGAGTGTAAAAGAGCCATTGGTTCCCTCATCTGCATTTTGTTTTAGCACAATGTGGATGAATCCGGCATTGCCTTCCGCATCAAAATTAGCTGGAGGTGTAGTTATTAGTTCAATCTTTTCAATATTGTCAGCATTCATGCCTTCCAACATCTGAACTACTGCACCTCTCGGAATCCGGCTGATTTTACCGTTAATCATAACGACTACGCCATTCTTACCAGCCATAGAAATGTTGCCATTCAACCGGTCGACGATGACGCCCGGTGATCGTTCCAGCACTTCTAAGGCATTCGAACCTGCAGAGGTAACAGAGTTGGCCACGTTGACTACCATGCGGTCAATTTTCTGTTCAAATAGTGGCTTTTTTGCTATGACTTCAACCGTGCGAAGTAGTGCGGTATTTTCTCTCATTGAAATGGTACTAATGTTTTTCGGAGTATCCTCTTCCAGGTAAAAAATTCCGGTATAGGAATTTCCATAACCAACCATTGTAACGGAAAGGAGATACTCGCCCACCGGGACATTGTCGAAGGAATACTTGCCGTCTAGGTTTGTGACTTCCCCCTTTATTAGTGTAGAGTCGGATGGAAGGAGAAGCAGGACGTTTGCGAAAGGAAGTGGTTCGCCCATGTCATCAACAACCTTACCGGTAATGGACCCGGAACAGAATCCTGAAGAACTAAACAGGCAAAAAATTGACAGCAAAGGTAAGAGCCAAATGATCGTTTTCATGATTTGGATTTTTCAAGGTTACAAAAGAAAGTGCATTCCTTTGAACACTTCAAAGGTGTTGGCCTTATAATTAAATGTCCTTCACATATTTCTAAATGGCTTCACCTATTCCACATGGAGGGGAAATTACTAGCACTTATTTCGCATTAAGTAAAAAAAAGGAGTAGTAGGGATTTGATTGTCAGCTACTTGCGTACAACATTAGGCGGATGCCCAAATTCTTCGGAAAAAGACCTGGAAAAATAATTGGGGTCACTAAATCCCACATCGTAGGCAATTTCTGAGATGTTTAAATCAGTCGTTTGAAGGAGCTCCATTGCTTTTTGCAGGCGTATGGAGCGAATAAATCGGGAGGGCGTTTTCCCGGTCAATGCTTTGAGCTTTCGGTTGACCTGCATATTGCTGAGATTGGCAGCCCGGCAAAGATCTTTTACACCTAAATCGGGATCATCCAAACGGTCTTCGACGGTTTTTATCAATTTTTGAAGGAAGACCTCCTCGAGGGTAGGTTTACTGGAAGTTATTTCTTTGAAGGAAGCATACCGTTCTTGAAATTTTTGGCGAAGCATTATTAATTGTTCCAAACGAACGAACAATTCTTTTTTATTAAAAGGCTTCGTCAAATAAGCATCCGCCCCACCGGACAGTCCCTCAATTCGGTCGTGGGTGGTCGCTTTTGCTGTTAACAGGATGATGGGGATATGGCTCGTTCGTTCATCATTTTTTAAAATTTGACATACTTCAAAGCCGTCTTTTTCCGGCATCATTACATCACTGATGATGATGTCGGGAATGGTTTTAAGGGCTTTTTCAATGCCTTCTTTGCCATTTTCAGCGGCCATTATATTATAATCCAAATTTAAAAGATTGGACATATAAATCGTCACATCCCAGTTGTCTTCGATAATCAAGAGTTGTGGGTTTTCGCCTTTTTCACCCCCTAGCTCTCTAAATGGAAGGGATGGCAATGAATGGAAGGCATTTGGCGTTGGAGCGGGCTTCCCAAACTGCTCCTTTTTATCTTGTGAAAACTTCAGCATCCCCTTTATGGTGCTAGGGGGATGTGGAGGTTTTTCAGGCACAAATTCCTGCTCATTTTTTTTGGATGGGGCCGATTCCATTTCCAATTCAAGCGTTTCGGGAAGTCTTTTTATGGGTAATAAAATCAAAAACTCCGTCCCTTCTCCCAACTGGCTTTTGACGGAAATTTTGCCACCCATCACTTCAACTAGTTCTTTGGTCAGCGCAAGTCCAATGCCAGTACCTTCTCCTTTTCGGGTGGAAGTGGCATCAGCCTGATAAAAGCGGTCGAAAATATGTTTCAAATCTTTTTCCGCAATGCCGATTCCCGTATCGGTGACTTTTAGTTTTAATTGTGCCTGATCATTTATTTCGGTTTCAGTGGCATGAAGTACAACTTTATCTCCCGATTTTGAAAACTTGATGGCATTAGAAAGTAAATTATAAATAATGTGCTGAATTTTTACTTCATCAAAATCCATGTGCAATTTCTTTGTTTCGGGGTAAAACATCAGTCGAATTTTCTTTTCTTCTGCCATCGAATAAAAGGACTCGGTGAGGTATTGCAAATAATTGATAATATCTGCCCGAATGGGATCCATTTTCATGGTACCGGAATCGAGTTTTGAGAGGTCGAGCAGTTGGTTGACCAGCCGAAGTAGATTTTTACTGTTGCGGCCGATGAGATTTTTTTCACTTTGATGTCCCCGAATGTTGTCCGTCATGCCCATGATGACGGTAAGGGGGGTTCTAAATTCATGGGTGATATTGGTATAAAGGCGGGTTTTAAGGATATCTAGTTCTTTTAGTCGTTCGGCTTTTGCCCGCTTTAATTGTTGCCCAACCTGATATCGGTAAAAAAGATAAAACAAACCCAAAATTCCAGCAGCAAAAAAACTATATGCCCACCAGGTCTTGTACCATGCCGGATAAACAATTACCTTAATGACTCGCTCAGAAGATTTGTAATAATCCGGTGTCAATCCTCCTCTAATGTGTAAAAAATACTCACCCGCGGGCAGGTTTTCATAGCGCAGTTGATTGATTCTTGCAGGTGGATTCCAATCATTATCATAGCCTTGCAACCAATAAGAATAAAGGTTTTGACTGGGGTTTCGATAGTCCGGCACAAAAAATTCGAGATTGAAATATCGGTCTTGATGCGTCAGATGTATTTCTGAAAGATGGATAAGATTTTTCAATTGAGTGATGAGTGTATCTCGTTTTCTATTAAAACGCTCAAAACGGTTAATCACTACTGGATATCGCTGTTCAAATCCAGCCTTTTCGTAAAGTGCTTCAGGTTCAAAGGCATTCAGGTTTCCGTTTGGTGTTCCGAAATACAGGGTGCCTGCTTTTGAAGCATAGCCCGGCAGATTGTTAAAAGCCATACCAAATAAAGTGGGAAACATTGGAAAACGGGTCAGTTCTCCGGTTTTTTTATCCAATCTCAATGTCCCCTTTTCCGTCACCAACCAAAAACGGTCGCCCTTGCCGGGCAAAATGTGAAATACTCTTTTCAAGGTACCTGTAAAAGAATTGACCTGATAGGGATATTCCGTAATTTCCCTTGTTTTCAAATCCATTTTACTCAAGCCTGCGTCCGCACCGTGCGCAACCCATAGGTGACCTGCTTCATCTTCATGAAGTCCATACATGGCATTGCCGTGCCACGAATCACCCTTAGATTTGCTATCATCGTATTGATGGAGAATTTTCCCGGTTGTATCCAATTCCAGCAGCCCTTCCATCCAAACTGCCAAAAACAAGGTTCCGGTTGTAGGGCTATAATGTACTTGCCTGATTTCATCATTCAATCTGGGCACCGCTTTTTCAGGCAGATTTATCTCCATTGATTCTCCTTTTTCAATGTTGTAGCAATAAAACTGGAATGGCCAATCATTGACGGCAATCCATAATCGGGTGCCTTCTGGATTCAGGCCGTGGGTCAGGTACTCGTAATTGGAGGTGGGAAAAAGTTTTTTTGATTGATAGGTTCTCAGGTCAATGGCATATTCATTCCAAAATAAGGTGCCTCGTGCATACGTCAGCCCGTGAACCTTTTGGGGTTGAGGGGGAATATCTACTGGAAGGGCAGATATTTGACCGGTTTTCGGATTCAGTACCGCTATTCCATTCAAGTGGGATAGGTAAATATTTCCCGCTTCGTCTTCGGTGATTCCTCTAATCAGGCAACTTTCATCCGAGCTATCAAATGTTGTCTTTTTGAGCTTATATTTTTGAAAAAGGTCTTCCTCAATCGTCATTTTTACAACCCCTGCACGAGTCGTCAGCCAAATTTCTCCCGATCGGTCCCGAAAAATATTCAACAGGGTGCTGTGGTAAAAAGGAAAGTGGAGGCTTTGTTCAATAATTTTATCTGTAAAATCCTCAAAACTGCCATCGGAAATTCGCATTCTGGACAAACGAAAGGGATAACCCCGGTGCCAAATAAAATTCCCATCAGCAAATAACTTCCCACGTTTTTCTTCCTGAGGGAAGCGATTGCCTGCGGGCAAACGGATAAATTCATCCTGCCCTTCTTTTAGGTAATAAACCCCGTATTGGTCTTTCGTTTTATCGGGACTGTGCATCACCCAAATGGTATTTTCAGCATCCTTAACCATACTGGGCGCGACAGGGTCTGCACCTGTTGGAAAGGGGTAAGTTTTTACCCTGCCGGAAGAATCAAATTCCTCAATTCGGTCTCTTAGCTTGATAAAAAACCGGTCACCCCTGACCAGCGTCGCGCCATAATACCAGGAGACATTTATAGAATCTATTACCTGAAAAGCTCCTCCGGTGCCGGCTCTCACAACAAAGCAATTGTCGTAATCACCCGAACATTTGAGCCCCCACCGCACATTATCTTCACTAATTCCTATATAAAATATATTCCCTATTGCCGTAGGTTTTGGCGACAAGCGCAGATTTTCGGTTAAGTTGTCTGTCCCCTGCACAACCTCGCTGCCCGTATGGTAATAGACAATAAGGTTGTCCTGGGTCATGTAAAAAAAGGGCTGCATGGTATTTGAAAACAGACCACCGGTGCCGGACGAAGAAAATCCCAACACTTCCTGTTCTACTTTGGAGAGCTTATTCCCATTGTAAGTGTAAAAATCCCCGCCAATACGCATCCAAATCAAGCCCTTATTATCCTGGGCAATGTCATAGACATAAGGCAATTGATTCCCTTCTGGGAAAATGATGTTCTCTATTTTGAGATTTCCTTCAAAGGTCTGAGCTGTCGCGAGGGCGGTGAATAGAAGGAAATAATATGTCAGGAGTTTGTTCAAAGTATGTTCGTCATTTGGTTAATTTGGATTAAAGATAAGAAAAAGGGAGAGCATTTTGTTTGGAGGCTTTTATCGACGACTAAAATCCTTTTCCTTAACCTCGTAGCAGATTGAAAATTAATTGTTTAAACATGAAAACATATTGGGGCTAACCGGCGGGCGGGCTGATTGGGGATGCCAAAATCAAACATATGAGCTCCGCTTCATCATCATAAGTCAAACCGGAAAAGTTTATAGGAAGAAGCCCCATTCATGGGCAAAAATCAGTATCCTTGTTCTTTTATTTGGGTTGTTTATTTTTGCAGTTTATTTGCTCAGGCAGAGTGGGGTAGTATGATGGTATGATGGTATGATGGTGTGATGGTATGATGGTATGATGGTATGATGGTGTGATGGCTGAATTCCTTAACACCTTAACACACTCGTACCTCCACACCTCCACACCTCTTCAAACCATAATACCGTCACACCAAACAATCCTTCTTCTTATGATCCAAGTTTTTGTTACAGGCGGTACTTTTGACAAAGAGTACAATTACATTTCTGGCGAGTTGTTTTTCAAAGACACCCATCTCCACAATATGTTTGAACGGGGGCGCTGTACCTTGGACATTGACGTGAAGACATTGATGATGATGGATAGTTTGGAAATGACGGATGATGACCGATTGATTATTGCCCACAACTGCAGAAGGTCAAAGGCGAAGAGAATCCTAATTACACATGGGACAGATTCCATGGTGAAAACGGCTGAATTCCTCGCGGCACAGAAGTTGGAAGATAAAACCGTAGTGCTTACGGGTGCTATGATTCCGCACGCTTTTGGTGTTTCTTCGGATGGATTTTTTAATTTGGGAAGCGCGTTGGCTTTTGTTCAAACATTGCCTCCAGGGGTTTACGTGGCTATGAACGGGCGATATTTCGATTGGGACAAGGTGCGCAAGAATCTAAAAACAGGCTATTTTGAAGAGAATTAAAAGGTTTCAAATTATTCCTACTTCCTATTTCACTATGATTACCTTTTTTACAAAAACCTGTTCTCCTTTTTCAAATTTCAAAAAATAAATGCCCGGACTAAGGGCCGCCGTATTGATGGAAATAATAGAATTTTGAGACGCTTGGGTCGTGTGAAATTGTTGTCCCATCGCATTCAATAATTCAATTTTAATGGAGTGGGGCTTTTCAAAATTGATATCAACGTACAAAACCGAAGAAGCTGGGTTTGGGAAAAGTTTGACTTTCGCTTCCGTTTCGGGTTCGTTCGTGCTGACGAGAACACAGCCGGTTGAGGCCAGCAAGCCTGCTCGTGGTCCATTCAAAGCAGCCATCATGCGCGCCTTCTGACCTAGGGTGAATAAAGCCATGCAGGCGTCATCTGCGAAGGTCATATAGTTCATAAACATATCTGCGGTTCCACAAGAAATTTGTTCTCCGGCGGGGCATTGGCTGAGATAGGTTTCTGAACTTACGGGTGTGTCATCAACAAAGTCATCTTCATCGCAGCCGCTGTTGATGCTGGGGCCCCAGAGGTGTTCGAGGTTGAAATAATGTCCTATTTCATGGGTGGTGGTTCTGCCTAGATGGTAGGGAGGAAGCGTGTTTAGGGTTCCAAAAGAATTATATTTCACAACAATTCCATCTTCACCGGGTGGCGCCTCTCCGGGAAAGGTTCCTATTCCGTTAACAGCACCGGAGAAATTAGCCACCCAAATATTCAGATAATGCTCGGTGTCCCAAGCGTCGTGGCCTCCCAAACTCGTAAAATGGATCGTGGAGGAACCCCCGATCCCTGGGTTTTCGGTAAAGGTCCGGGTAATACCATTTGTGGGATTGCCCTGTGGGTCCACCTTTGCCAGGCAAAATTCGATTTCTGTATCCGCGATGAAAGGTTGGAATTGCGGTGGGACAATATCCAGATTGCTGTTCAAGGAACGGAGATCTTGGTTCAAAACATCTATTTGAGAATTTATTTGTTCTTCCGAAATATTCTCTGCCACCTCGTGCCAAACTACATGGACGACCACGGGGATGGTGATGACGGAACGCGGAGATAAGGAAAATTGATTTTCGTGAATCCACTGCCTTGTAAAGGCTTCCAACTCCATTCGTTTCTGATAAAGAGATGGGTCGGCTTTGAAAAAATGCTCTCTTTGACTATCTACTCCACATCTAAAATATCCCGGTTGGGAGATGCTGGTATAAAAAAAAGAGAAGGAAAAAAGGATGGAAAGTAAAACCGGTTTTTTCATAATTAAATATAGAACCTTTTTCGATAAATAAAAAACCCCGGTTGAGGAAACCAGGGTTTTTTCAGTTCATAGAAAGTTGTTTTATTGAATGGATTTCACTGTTTTACTTTATTTCGAGAGATTGGAAAAAGGCGCCAAAAGCAAAGAAATAACCCATGTAAGATATGGGGGAAGAAAGCCGGGCTAAACTTCCGCCATCGGCCGGTTCTCCGAATACCGTCCATTTCGTTCCCTCGTTATCTTTCAATATGACCGGCAATTCACCCTGTACAGCATCAAAGGAAAGCATCCTTCCATCCGGTTGTTTTCGGTTAAAGGCTATAATGAGGTTTTTGCCTTTGCTCCCAACGATAACATAATCTTCGCCCTCGAAATTATCCTCGATAGCCGTAATGTTACTTCCCGGAAAGTTGTCGAAGGTATAAACTTTGGTGTTGCCGTTTGCTGCTGTTACACCGAGTACCCTTTCCTTGACAGGCCGCCTATTATCGGTGGTGCAATTTTGAAAAAGCAACCACGGAGATTCCCTGTAATCCTGCCCTGCCCCGTTGATGTATGGATATACCCCATAAGGTCGGTTGAAGCCGGTAACGGCGGTCAGAATTTTTGAACCGGGGAACATGGCTTTCCAAGTGCCAAAACTTGTTTCCAGCATCGGGTGGGTGGTGATTTCGGTTCCTTTCAAACTACCATTGACCGATTTCAACAGCATTTGTGACCAATTGCTGTTGCTATTCCGGTCGTAAGGGATGATATTGTTGTTGAAAAGCAGACCGGATACGCCGAATTCAGTAACGCTACCGTTCACGTTGCGGTCCCAAGCGAGTACCGTGCCGGTTAAGGGGCAGTAGATGATGGCCAGCGCTTTATTACCAACAATATCGTTGGTTATTTCATGCCAATTCATGATGCTGTAGGGATAGGCCTTGATTTCATTTCCGACCTTTATGCCAGCCACAAGAAGGTCATCATTAGTCAGGAAAGATAGGGAATTATCATTTGGGTTTGTTGTGAATTGTGGATTATCAATAGACGGAATGCCATCTTTTCCAGGTCCCCCGTCAGCCACACAACTCGTGGGGATCAGCCACGCGGCGGAAGAGGGTGGTGTTACAGGGCCCCCATTCCCATTATTGACTTGCGGATCTATGGTATTGCTGTCAGACCCGGAACTGGAGCAGGAGCCGAAAAACATAGCTCCAAAAAATAAAATCGTCGAGGTTTTTAACATTAATGATTTCATTGCATTGAATTATTTATGATGTTATCAGGTGAAGAATGTTGTTGTTTTTTGAAAGGAAGTCTATAAAAGAAGCCCATATTGAGCCGATAAGTAGGCGTGACTTGTGTCCCCTTGATATCCGCGAATAAGGGAAGGGTGATATTGAAATTATATGATAAATCGGGCAAAATCCAATAAGTCAACGAAGGGTTGATGAATATCCATTGCCCTCCTGTATTTGGAAGCTCATTAAATTCTTTGACTTGGGAGTTGTTGATTTTGAATCTATCCGCGTAGGCTTTGCGGTAGCGCACTGTTAGTGCCCCGTCGAATAAAAGTTTCCCTACGTTAACACGTTCGCTGAGACCAGCCATAACTTGAAACTCCCGTCCGAATTTGTAAGTCCTTTGCCCATTGTCGAAACTATCGTTTATTCCTCTGTGCGTATAGGTCGCTTGTGAAATAAAACTCATGCTGGGGTGGAAGCCGATCACGTGGGTGAATTGCTCCCAAAAAATGATATCCCATGCACCACTCCCAGGCTGCAAATCCGCCGAAAGGGTAATATCTTCCAAACCAGAAATAGAGGAGGTATAATCGTCCCTTCCAGTAGGTGCTTTTACTCCCAAGGCACCTGTA
>CAZJYF010000082.1:0-11205 GCA_964549665.1 uncultured Saprospiraceae bacterium | reverse complement strand
ATTTGATGGTAGTTCTCAAGTACTTTTTCTGCAACCTTAAAAATGTCAATCTTAGGATTGTTAAGTATTTTTATTCGAAAGGATTCGTTTTGCTGATATAAATATTGCTCGGCTAAATAGTTGCAATCTTGGTTAAACGATGAAACATGTGAAAGTTGAAATGCCTCCTGTTTCCCCTTTTTTCTTTCAGAGGATTTTAATTTGAAAATTACAAAGTCATTATTCGCAACGGGTGGTGTTTCAACTTTAGATATATGAATGAAGTGTTCATGGTTGTCTTCCCAACATTTAACAAAGCCGTAGTCTTCTTTAAAGTCTATAATCTGTCCTACTTTCCAAGATTGAACCCTGGTAGCATTTTCGAATATTCTTTCTTTCAAATTCCCTAATTCCTGTAGACTGTGAAGGATTATTTTCTTCTTTGGTTGCCGTTTGTCATTATGGTTACCACTCATAATTTATTATGCTCTGGAAAAATTAGGCTCTTTGGCAAAGCTTGAAATTGGGGGTAGCTAATAAGGCTTTGCAAAAGAACCAAATCTGCATGGATACAAATTAGAAAAAAAATGTGGATATTTTTTTCATGAGGTAGAACTTATTGGACCGACGCAGTTCCCTCCAAATGGAAGGCATGGACATTGGCACGATGTGTTTCTCAGTTTTAACGCCTCTTGTAGTTGGCACTCATTTATATTACTTTCCTCGCATATTTTCTAAAAATTGAAAATCAATTTAACAGGAAAGAAAAATGACTCGTAGTATGACAATTTACAAAAAATTATTGATGAGTATCATCCGTTGGTGTCTTTTCCTGATAATAGTCCGTTAAAGCATAGAAATAATTTATCAGAGAAAATTAATCACACCTTCATTTAATCTGTTGTTCCTGTTCGTTATTACCTCCGCTAATATACGAACCAAAATTCAGGAATCCTCTCATAATAACAAAATAAACGCACCTAATTGTAGGTCGGCAATATTGAACTTTAGTGCTTTGGGCAACCCCGGTCAGCCACATGACGCGGATGAATTGTTTTTTTATCCACCCTTTTTTTTGGGAATTTTATTTACGCAACTTATTTCACCATTCTTTCATTGACTTTGCTTTTTTTATTTTTCGCTAATTATTGCCTTGGTTTTTTTCGTTTTCCCCTCTTTTATTGCCTTTGATTTTTGATAAATTTGGAATAGGTACTTTTAAATAAAGTCTAGTCAATAATAAACTTTCCTCCAGCAGCGAACAGGTCATTTTTCAATAATTGATAGAAATAAATGCCCGGAGGCAAAGCATCCCTCCGCAATAGCACTTCTTTGGACCCGGAAAAATCCAATGACTTTACGGCTTTCCCCAAAGCATTGAAAATCAAAAGTTTGCAATTGGGACAATTGCTGGTTGTTATTTTAAAAAAGGCTTCATTGCCCAAGGGATTGGGAAGAATCGACACTTCCGGTTTTGATAATTCAGATTGGGAAACCACATTTGTCCAATTCGGATTGAGGGCGGGAATGATGTAGTTTTCGATAAATACATCTATGTCCCATTCGCCAAAATACTCCACGGTGTTGGAGGTGGAAACGACCACGATGTCCAGGTCGGGTATCAGGCAAATATATTGCCCGCCATATCCCCAGGCTTTGAGGACATCGTAGCCAGAAATATGGGTGAGCCACCAGCAATAACCGTATTGATAATCGCTATCCACGAAAAACTGGTTTTGCAGGGAAGCTTCCACCCATTGCTGTGGGATGAGTGATTGTCCCATCCATTGCCCTTTATGGAGATAAAGCAGCCCGAATTTTGCCAGTTCGCGGGCCGTGATGTAAAAATTATACCCGCCGGAATAAACCGCCTGCGGGTCGCGTCCCCAATGTTCGGCGGCGACGCCCAAAGGCGTCAGGAGGTAATCGTGGGTGAATTCGCAATTGCTCATTCCCGTAGCCCTGTTTAAAATGGCGGAGAGCAAATGTGTGTTTCCCGTGCTGTAATTAAAAACCTCCCCCGGGGTGTGCAGGAGGGGTTGGGCGAGAATGGCATCCACCCAATTGTCTTCATCCTCTATCATGTATTCGGTGTAATCTTCTTCCCATTCAAGCCCTGCCGTCATGGTGAGCAGATGGCGGATGGTGATTTTTCCCTTTTCCGGGTCGTCATTTTCGAGCGGGTAATCGGGAAAGAAATCGAATATTCCCTGGTCGAGGCTGGTTATGAACCCTTGTTGGATGGCAACCCCTATCATCGCCGATACGATGCCCTTGGAGGCAGAATGGACGTTATTGCTGTGGGAAGGTTCGCTGCCGTTGAAATACTTTTCCGCCAGGAGTTGGTCGTTTCGGAGCAATAAAAAACTAAAAATAGAAGGCGATGATTTTAGGGTGGCTATTCCGGCATTCAATATCGTCGGGTCAATTCCCTGTTCCGAAGGGGTGGCAATTTGCCAGGGGTAACTGTCGTAGTCATTGTCAATGTAGGTGGGGTTATTATCATAGAAGGAGGTGCCGCCGTCCGGTCGAATGTAAAGGCTGTCGCAGTTAACTTCCCGGACCTTGACAGTAGGCAGCGGTTGCGATTTGGCGGATATGGAGACTGCCAAAAATGAGGCGATGACAACTATTTTGAGGTAATTCATTTTACAAAGATAGTCCCAAGGAGAGCCAATCACGCCAAATTTCAAAAAAAGAAGTTGCTAGTACCTGAAGTTTTAAGGTCGAAGGGAAAGGATATTTGGGCTCGTTTTCAATTTTTCCTTTGAAGGTGTAAAAGAAAGACAAAAAGCATGTGCAGCACCGGTTAGGATGAGGAAGTTCATGGTGTAAAAGAAGAGAAATATCCGAATAGACCGCTTCCTTATTTTCCTAAAACAAGGTAATTTTGAAAAATAAGGGGTTAACCCTTTCTGTAATGCAGATTAGAGATTGACTGTGAAATTTGCATGAATTAGAATTCAAGCCCTCTCCGGGTTCGGTAAAAGCAGTTATTCCCCCTTTAGTTTAGCACTATCTTTTTTGCAAAAGAATTGCCATTCTTTGAGGTGATTTTAAAAATTAAAATCCAGGCTGAATATAGCTACCGTAAGCGGAAATTTGAATTACCGACATTTTTCTCGTATCAAAGTAATGCCGCTAGCCGAACCACTACCCCAACTACTCTTGAATACGATGGTATCTCCGTTGAGTTGTGCATCGATGCGAGGATTGTTTGCCCATCCTTCTATTGGTTTACTGTCTTTGAAATCCTGAACAAATGTCAACCGATTGTCGCCTACCTCCTGAACGTTCAATCCAACGAATTCTCCGGCAGTTTTTCCGGGTGGCTTGTTAAAGGCGCGTGCGCCTTTCTCCGTCCAATAGTAATTACCAAACACTACCCATTTTTCTTCAAAATAGGAAATCCGCCATTCTTCCTTCACTCTGTCATCTCCAGCAACTCCGTTCCATTCGCCTTCCCAAGAAGATTGGGCGTGGGCATGTTGGAGTGTAAAGAGAAATGTAAATGATGCAAGCATTAGAATTTTTTTCATGGTATTTCCTCCTTTTGCAACCGTCGCACAATGGCTACAGTCACTTAAAAAATATTTTACTGCTAATATTGGCATTACTACAAATGTACAGTGTATCATACAGTTGCGAAAAAGTCTAAGCCACGCAATTGCTTTCATCCATTAATTTATAATAAGTCTCTTTACAAAAGAATCGCCGTTTTTGGTGGTAAGCCTACAAAAATAAAGACCGGAAGGAGTGCGGCTGAGGTCGAGGATTATGCGGCGGGTGGTATTGACTGTTTGGACACTGATTCGCTTTCCAAGCGTATCAAAAATTTCAAGGCTGGCATTCATCAGAAAATTGGAACCTGAAAAATCGATGAAGATTTTGCCGTGACTGGGGTTGGGGTAAATCGCAACATCAAGGCTATTGGCAGAGGGTTCGCTAAGGCCAACTACCGTTGGGCTGTCTTGTTTTAGAATGCCCACGCCGCCGGCGCATTCGCCATACACGACCTCTAATTTCCCGTCATTGTCGAGGTCTCCGCCCGAAATACTGATGTTGATTCCCTGCAAAAACAAGGAATCGGTCCGTTCGAAATTGCCGTCCAAATTGCCGTCGATATTGGTGTACTGATACAAATAACCTTTCTCTGAACCGACGAGCAAAATGTAATTCCCTTCGCTATCTTCGGTGAGAAAAGGAGTGCTAAAGCCGGTGCAGCAAGCTATCATCACATCGATTCC
The DNA here is from genome assembly GCA_964549665.1 of uncultured Saprospiraceae bacterium. Classification (GTDB taxonomy): domain Bacteria; phylum Bacteroidota; class Bacteroidia; order Chitinophagales; family Saprospiraceae; genus CAZJYF01. The sequence continues at coordinate 6,979 of CAZJYF010000082.1, read as the reverse complement.
GCCAAAAAAATTGTTGGTTGGGGTCGCATCGAAATCGGGGTTGGACTGCGTTCCAAGGTTTTCAAAATAGTTCAGCGTTCCGCTTTTTTCGCCGATTAATAAATCGAGTTTCCCGTCTCTGTTCACATCGACAAGTTGCGGGGAAGCAGATTGCCCGACGTCAATTCCTTTGAAATTTGGCTCGTTCAACACAAAATTGGCGGGGTTGGAGGGTGGCGCCGTATTTTGGAAATAGTGCAACATTCCATTTTTGTCGCCGACCATCATGTCTTGGTCGCCGTCGCCGTCCAAATCGCCGAAAGAGGGGTAAATGCCACCAAAACTCAAAGCCTCCAAGCCGGCATAATCTCTCGTCACAAATTCAAAAGCAGGGGAGGTGGCCGTGCCCACGTTCCGGTACAGGGAGAGGGCCACTGCCGGATTTCCGGTTGGGTTGAAGTAACCATTATTGCCGATGAGGAGGTCGAGAAGGCCATCCGCATCGGTATCGACCAAAGCGGGATTGGCGCCTGTACCGACCTCAATCATTTCATCCTGTAGAAAATTATTTTTTTGATAGGTGAACACCGGGGCGGTTTCGGTACCGGTGTTTTGGTAGTACCAAACGCTCGTAAAATTTTCGGAAGCATTGGGATTATTGGGCACTGCCAAATAATCTTTCTTGCCGTCATTATTCACATCCAGATAAAAACTTGCCGGAAAAATGGCGAGCTCTACCGGGACGGAGTTGGACGGAAATTCCGTGTCAACGGCATCCATGACCGCAGAATTGGGATTTCCTCCGTTGGTCACCAGTACCATGTTGCCAAAGGAGATATCGCCCAAAATCAACTCCTTATCCAGGTCGCCGTCCAGGTCTATCGCCAAAAGGGTGGAACCGGAATGCCGGCCCGATTTAGTGTCGGCGATAAAACCGCCTCCCCCCGTCAGGCAGGAAACACCGAGAATGATGTCATTATTCAAGCCGTTCTCAGCAAAGCGGCCCCAACAGGCGTCCTGCAAGACAAAACTCAGGCTGTCGCAATTGCCGTTATTTTCCATCGAACTGTTTTTGTGAAATTCGACCAGGGTGCCCGACACGCCAAAGGTGAGCAAATCCAAGTCGCCGTCGTTATCGATGTCGGTGATGGCGGGCACGTCCGCAGGGGGCACAAAAAGGTTGATTAATCCGGTGGGTCCCTGCGTTTGCAACAAAGAAGAGACTAGGGTAAAATGAAGCCCGTCTGTCTCATTGAAATCATTTCTATAAACGGCTACCCCTCCAGGTACTTCCGTAAATATATCCTCCTTCCCGTCGCAATTGTAATCAGCCAATAAAGCCCAATTTTGAAGGATAGGAAACTTGGAGCGGAATTCAGGAGCATATCTGTAATCCGCCTTATTCGGCGTACCCTCGTTTATAAAGGTCTTCAGGCTGCCATTCAAACTCCGTTCAAAGGCGAATAAATCTTTTATCCCGTCTCCGTCGAGGTCAATTTCCGAAAATTGGGGGCTGTTCAAGCCACCCGCCCACGCACTTGGCAAGGTTTGTCCGTCAAGGACTACAGGAATCGAATCGTAGCGAATGAAACTAATTTGGGTAAAACCGGCTTGGGCGAAAATGAAGACAAGCAGAATAGAAGAAAAGTGCAGTTTCATCATTAATCGGTTATCGTTTTTTTGGTGACAGACGGGTGAGGTGTAATTTGATTGAATGCCGGACAAATGTACCTTTTTAGTTGGCAATTCTCATCGAGAACGAGGCAATAGTAAATCGGGATGGCAAATTTTAACCCTAAATCCTAAACCCTCTCTCCCGTCAATCCCGAACGGAAATATAATAAGGGTCAACGGAAAGTTCGGCTTTGTAGCCCGGCACCAACTCCATCGTATTCATGTCAATGATGGTCATATAACCATTCCTGCCACCACAATCGGTAGAATGATGTGGGGCCGGGCCATTCGGGTTGACGTTGCGGTTGGCAATATAAACCAACTTTTTCTCATCATCCACTTCTAAGCCGTGCGGTTGGTAGCCGGAATAAATATTTTTGACGAAGGTGTGGTTCTTGTAGTCAATGACGGTGATAGACCCTACCTTGCCGGGGAAGCTGACATTGTCTTCCATGCAGCTTACAAACATGTAGTCGGTGCTTTTGGAAAATTCGATTTCCTGGGTAAAAACGCCGGTTGGCACCACGGCAATCAAACTGTCGGTTGCAGCATCAAAAAAGCGAACCTCGTTGGAATGTTGACAACTGACTGCGTATTCTGAATTGTCGGGGGACATGTGGATGTCATGCGGGTCGTATCGTTGCACGGCCGTTGGGGTCTCGCCAGGTTGAAGGACGATTTGAGAAATCTCGGGATTGAAGAGGTCGGTCACGTCAACTTTATAAATAAAATTCCCCGTTTGGGCCGTCACATAAAGGGTGTTGTCGTCACTTAACACACTTCCGTGGGGCCAAATAAATAGGTTGTTCCCCTGATAGGTGGTCAGCAAGCGCATGTTCTCCATGTCCACGACAGCTACCGAACCGTTCGCGCTCCAATTCACCACAAAGGCTGTTTTCGAGTCGCTTGTAATGATAAAAGTGTTCCAACTGCCCTCGCCCAAATCTACCTCCCCTACCAAAGATTCATCGGTCGTGCTGAACTTTTGGAAAATGCTGCTCGCAAAGAAGCAGACATAAAAATACTTGCCGTCGGGAGAAATCTTAGATTTATGGGGCGATTCCGTACCCGGTCGGGAACCAATATCGAAGTAACGCATGATAAGCCGGGTCTCTCTGTCCATCACCGTGACCAAGTCGCAGCCCTGGTTGATGATGTAAATTTTTCCCCGGGTGTCCGGGTTGTCTGAAAATTTGACGAAGCCGTCGCTGTTGGGAGCGCCATTCTCTATCCAATTTTTTATTAACTCGACATCTGCCCTCGGCAATGGCGACCGATTAAAGGGCATTTGCGGTGGGAGTGAAAGCCCCAAATCGGGGAACGTATTTATGAAGAACATCATGAAACTTTGGTCGGTGCGAAAAGGCACCACGCTCGAGTTATCCCGCGTTCCTTCGAACAACTCGTCCCAGGTTGTCATCGAAAGCCCCCCCGCCGCATTTTTGCTAAATGGGTTGTGACAACCGGGAACGGCACATTGCGTAAGCACGATTTTACCGATGTCTTCCGGGTAGCCTTTGGTATCTAATACCGCCTCTGTCTTGTCAAAAGTGCAGGAAGCCAAACTCACAACGGCTACAAACAATATGAATGGGAAACAACGAAGTTTTTCCATGGCAAAAGATGTAAAGTAGTCATCGGTCAAGAGGTCATTGGTCATTTTCTGATCAAACAGTTTGGGTCATTTAGAAAAAAGGAAATTCCGATTATGGAACAATATCCTAACAATTGACAAAGTTGCGAAAGAGGCTATTTACACCTTAATCTTCGGTGACGGGAACATCTGTTTGCACTACTTGTCCCTCTCTCTCGATGGTGATAGGGATTCCTCCGATAACCGTCTGGAAGATGGTACTGTCGTAGCCAATGCCGTAGAGGAAATAATTCCCCTTTTTCAGGCCGTCAAAACGATAGCTGGCATCTTCGGAAGCTTTCACGCTGCTGTCGTAATCCGCCGATTCGGTTCCGGGCTGTTCTATTGCTCCGAATTTTATAAAGACCGTCGAATTCGGGATTGGCAAATCGTGGTGCATTACCCGTCCCTGAATAATCGCCGTACCGCCAGGTCCTGCCGAGTTATCCTTACTGCAGGCTACCATAAAAGTAAAAGCGAAAATCGGGATAAAAAAGGTTCTTAAAATTTTCATTATTTCTCGATTTGGAAATTGATAATTTTATAAAATTTAGATGGAAGATAATGGATGTTAAATCTTTAAAAGATAAAGCCCTTTTTTAATTTATGACACCCATAACAGACAACCAAAATTGAATGTTATGCAAACTTCCGCAAATAGTTCTGATAAAGCAAAAACGGCTGCCTTTATTTCTGGTGAATGATTGACAAATTGACCGAATACTAGGATAGTCCTTTTTTTTAAATTATTCTGAGGTCTGTTTGAAGAAGAGAGAGGTGTTTAAATAAAAAAGGAGGAAAAGGGAATGGAATATCCGTTTCAGGGAACTGGAATTCAAAACAATCGCCCTTGCTCGGCAAAGCTCACCGGATTTTCCAATTCCAGCAATTTTCGTTTCACGTCCAAGCCGTAAAAATAGCCCTGCAATTCGCCGCTTTTGGCGATGCAACGGTGGCAGGGCACAATGATGGCGATGGGGTTGTTCCGGTTTGCCTGCCCTACCGCCCTGACCGATTTTGGGTCTCCGATTTTTTCGGCGATGGCGGAATAGGTCGAAGTATGCCCGTAAGGCACTTTCCGCAATTCCTCCCAAACAGCCTGTTGAAAAGGAGTGGCGCCGGAGAAATCCAATGCCAGCTCGAATTCTTTTCGCGTTCTCTTAAAATATTCGTCCATTTGCCGAACGCATTCCCGAAGTTCTTCCGGGACCTGCGCTGGCGGGCAGTTTTTTTTGGGGGATAGCCGAAGCGAACGGATGCCCAAGTGGCTTGCTTTGATTTCGAAGCAGCCGAAGATAGATTGGAAATAAGCTGTTTGTAACATAAGGGTTGAACTTTTTTTAAATTTCCATTGCGGAGGAGTGTTGATTCTTTTTTTAATCTGCATTCATCCGAAGCGGTCTTGGTGGGGAAATCTTTTGCGAAATTCTCGAAATGAGGAAGATACTCAGCAGATTGCAACCCATAGCCAGCGTGCGAAAAGGAAACAAAACCAAGCCATCCTCTTTCATCGGGTAATCGATGAATTGGGGCAGACCAAGCACCGGGTCGCCCCCACCAAATCGCAAAATGGCGGCTATCAGGAAACCACAAGCCACCCCGTACCGATTGGCTTTTTTGTCGAACAAGGCTGCCACCAAAGGTGGGAACAAGAGGCAATAAACAAAGTCGCTGCAAAGAATCCACAAGTCGTACACACTGCTGCTTTTCAAGGCCAGCAGGGTGGCGGCGATGCCGATAATCCAGATGCAGCGGCGGATGACTTTCGCCAGATTTTCTGAAGTGATTTGGGGTTTTAAAAGCGGGCGATACACATTCCATCCTGCCAAAGAAGAGGCTGATAAAATGGAAGAATCAACAGAAGACATAACCGCCGCAGCCACAGCCCCCAGCCCAATGGTTGCCACCCACGGATTCGTCAGGTAGCGGATGACATGCGGCAGGGTTGAAGCAGCATCGGGGGGTGGTTTTAAGTTTAAGACCTCCCAATCTGCCACTCCGCCGATTATGCCGATTAGCACTGCGGGTATTGCCGCAAAAAGACACACGACCCCCGCGAACAGGGATAATCGAACAGCGGTTTTGGCATCTTTTGAAGCTAAGACACGCTGAAAATAGACCTGCCAGGGGATGCCTCCAAACACCAGCAGCAGCGCGTAGTCCCACCAATACCAATAATAGTTTCCGAGGGCTTCCCGGCTAGGCAAAAAGGTAGCCGCAGCACCCTTTTGTTCTTTGTAAAGCATCCATGCATGTTCCAATCCACCGACCTTTGCAGCGGCAAAGGGAAGGACGATGAACAAACCCACCAAAAGGAGCAACAATTGAACGATGTCGGTCAGGGCAACCGCCCAAAGTCCGCCGATGGCAGTATAGGCGATGGCGATAAAGGCAGAGAGCAAAATGGCGGTGGAAGTTTCCAGCCCGAGTACCGTTCCGAAGGTGGTTCCCAAAGCGGTAAGAATGGCTGCTGTCCAAAATATTTCGCCCGAAAGGGCCGGAAGGAAAAGCACGGCGGTAAGGCGTTTTCCGAAACGCTGTTCCAGGGGGTCGAGCATCGTTTTGAAACCGTGCCTGCGCATTTTTCCGGCAAAAAATAAACCACCAACAATCAAACTCAGGGCATAGCCCCACGGCGCTTGCACCCAAATCAGTCCGTCGGAAGCCGTGTATTCTGCCGTGCCGTTGATGTAGCCTCCTCCGACCCAGGTGGCGCTCATCGTGAAAATGGCTACGCCCAAAGGCAAAGCTCGCCCTGCCAACATTAATCCTTCCGAATTGCTGGTTTGCTTCCATTTGGAAGCCCAGGTGCCGAGATAAAAAATGCAGCCGTAAAAGAACATCATCGCAAAAAATCCGGGCCAAAAAACCTCGTTTTCGGTGGCACCGAAAAGGTAAAGTCCCGCCAGGGAAAGAAAGACCATCAAAAGAAGGGTCGGCAGCAGATTGTATTTGCGAAGGAAGTTCATTGGAGCGTAAAAAAATCCTATTTTGCCGGGAATAAAGAATTTTACCGCTCCTTTTTTTATTGAACTTAAATGTGAACGGTTTTCCAAATCGTTTTCATTTTGATTGCCATGTTTTATGAACCATTTAAAACCATCGCCTACTTTTTTTCAAAAAACACTCGCATGGGGCGTTCATGTGTTTACCAGTCTGGGATTGATAGCGGGCTTCATGGCTTTGCTGGCAATTCGGGATAATGATTGGCGTACGGCCATGCTATGGCTCTTTGCCTGCCAGTTGATTGACGGCGCTGATGGGTCGTTGGCCCGCCTCTTCAAGGTGCGTGAAGTGCTGCCCCACATAAACGGAAAAACCATCGATACCGTCATCGATTTTTCAACCTATGCGCTCATTCCGGCTTTTTTTTTCTACCAAGCGCCATTGGTGGAAGGACCCTGGAAAATGATTTGCACAGTTGTTATTTTAATCGTTTCCGTTTTGTATTACGCCAAAGAAGGAATGGTTTCTGAAGATGGATATTTTGTGGGTTATCCGGTCTTGTGGAACATGGTGGTGTTTTTTTTGGTCTTTGTCGTAGTCGCTCCGGAATGGGGAAATGTGGCTATCGTTTTGGCTTTTGCCGCGCTGCATTTTATCCCCGTCAAGTTGCCTATTCCAGCCGCATAAAGGGCCTTAGATCGGAAGAGCACACGTCTGAACTCCAGTCACATTCAGAAATCTCGTATG
>CAZJYF010000081.1:0-11242 GCA_964549665.1 uncultured Saprospiraceae bacterium | reverse complement strand
GGGAACGTTGATTGGCAGGGCGTATTCACCGTGGGCTTTGAGCATTGCCGGGAAGACGAGGCAATGGAAAACGATGTTGTCCTTTCCAATAAAATGAACCAAATTGACATCCTCCCCTTTCCAGTATTCTTCCCAATTTTTTCCGTTTTCTTCAGCCCACTGTTTGGTCGCGGAAATGTAGCCAATCGGGGCGTCAAACCAAACGTAAAGCACCTTGCCGGCGGCTTCTTTCAACGGGACGGAAATGCCCCAATCGAGGTCTCTCGTAATAGCCCGGGGCAGCAAGCCACCGTCCAACCAGGAAAGGCATTGCCCGATGACGTGCTTTTTCCACTTCTTCGGGTCGTGATGGGTTTTGCCATCTAGAATTCCTTTTGCAATCCACTCGCGCAGCCAACCAGCGTGCTTGTTTAGTTTAAAATACCAATGCGTCGTCTCCCGCAAAACCGGCGGCTTTCCACTCAAAGTTGATTTCGGATGGATCAACTCGCTCGGCGAAAGGGTCGAACCGCAATGTTCGCATTGGTCGCCGTAGGCTTCTTCATGTTGGCATTTCGGGCATTCCCCGACGATGTACCGGTCAGCTAGAAACTGCTGAAATTCCTCGTCGAAGTATTGCTTCTCGGTTCGTTCTTCAAATTCTCCTCCTTTTTCAAACAATTTTTTAAAAAACTCCTGTGAAGTGGCATGGTGCAAAGGCGCACTCGTCCGGTGGTAATAATCGAACGAAATGCCCAGTTTTTCAAAAGTTTCTTTATTCAGGAAGTGGTATTTATCAATAATCTGAGTGGGTGAAACGCCGTCTTTTTTTGCCCGTATCGTAATTGCCGCGCCGTGTTCGTCCGAACCACAAACGAAAGCCACCTCTTTGCCCATCAGGCGCAGTAAACGCGCATAAATGTCGGCGGGCAGGTAGGCGCCCGCAAGATGCCCCAAGTGCAAGGCCCCATTGGCATACGGTAGAGCGGAAGTGACCAAATATTTTTTTCCTTTTCCCATCTTTCTTTTTCGATTTAGCATTGAAAAGACGCCCTTTGCGGTGAAGAAAATTACATTTTCAAAACGCAAATCGCCGGGCGAATATACAGACTTGCCAACGGTTTTACATTTTTTTTGTTCCGAAAACAGAAGTAGAGAATAGGACAAAGTCCCTTTTTGAATTTGATATTAATTTTTTTTATTTATTTTGTTGGAAAATTAAACACGCGTTGACAAAATGCTTCGAACACTGCTTTTAATCCCAATTGTAGCGCTCCTCCCATGCCTGCTTCCAGCCCAACACAGCAAAGCCCCTTTTCGTATTGTGACTGAAGAAGTCAGTCAGGCACAACGCAGCGGAGAGCAAGCCCTCCTCGAAAAAGCCTACCCCAAGGCCCTTCGGTATTTCAAAAAAGTTCTCAAAAACGAGCCCGCTTTTCTGCCTGCCCTGCGAGGCGCCGGCGCCTGTTATGAACTTACAGGCGACTACGCAAAGGCCATCAAAAATTACGAAAAAATAATTGAAATCAACCCTCGCTTCTCCAGGACGATTTATTTCGATTGCGCAAACGTCCATTACAAAGCCGGGGACTATTTCAGGGCCCTGGAACTGTTCGAGCAATTTGATTCTTTAAAAATCATTGATTTGAAAAGCTTTACTTACAACGGACTGCCCGAACAAAAAACGGAGTTGGATTATTTTCAAAAACTGCCGCAAACCATCCATTCCTGCCAGGTGGCATTGGATTCCATTCAATTTTGGAACATCCCCGAGTTGACCAACCTCGGTACTAACATCAACACCCCGGCAGATGAATACTTCCCCTTTCTTTCCAACGACCTGCAAAAAATTTATTACACCTCCCGGAAAAACCCCGCGTCGGATGAGAATCTGTTTTTCAGCGCCAAACATTCGGGAAACTGGCGTCTTGGGCAGCCGGTGGGTAATGGTTTCAATACCAAAGAAAACGAAGGAATGACCTCTCTTGTCCGCGATGGTAATCGGATATATTTTACCGCCTGTCAGCGCGAGGAAGTGAAGGGCGCCTGCGACATTTGGGAAGCAAGCCTGACCGACAAGGGCATTGCCTCTGTCAATCCGCTTGCCGGAAAAGCTAATTCCGACGGTTGGGAATCGCAAGCCAGCATCAGTTGCGACGGCAGCACCCTTTATTTCGCTAGCAATCGGGAGGGTGGACAAGGGGGGACGGACATATGGGTCAGCCGAAAAATGCCCGGCGGGCAATGGGGCGAACCGGAAAATCTTGGCTCACAGATAAATACCTCATTCGACGAAGAAGGCCCCTTTATCACCAATGACGGCAAGGTGCTTTACTTTAGTTCCAACGGTCAGCCGGGTCTGGGCGAGCAGGATATTTTTATGAGTCGCATTATGGAATCGGGGGCATGGGGAAAACCAATAAACCTCGGCCTCCCGGTAAATTCTTCCTACCGGGAACTCGGTTTTTTCCTTTCGGCAAATGGAAAAACCGGCTTTTTTGCCTCCGACCGGCCGGTGGGTTTTGGCGGCATGGATATTTACAAATTTGAACTCCCCGAACAACTATTTTCCCAGCCTATTACCTATTTTGAAGGCTTTGTGAAAGATTCGATTCTGAAAACGCCCGTCCAAACCACCCTGCTGTTTGAAAAACACCCACCCGTTCAAACGGATTCCACGGGGCGATTTTTCTTATGCCTTCCCGCGGACGAAGCCCTCCATTTTGAAATCAAAGCCAAAGATTACCGTCCCTACAGTGGAGAAATCCTCGCACCAAAATGGGACAATAAAACCTTCTTCAGAATGGAGTTTTTGCTGGACCCCCTTTTTCGGCTTCCAGCTTATAAGGGGGTATTGGACACTGCCTTCGCGGCCGTTCCATCTGCACCTTCAGCCCATTATTTGGAAAAAAACCACCTCGTTCTTTTCGACTTCGACCGTTCTGATCTTCGCCCAGGAACGAAACGGTCATTGGACCATTTTCTGGCAGAGGAGGTTGTGGGTAAACCTGTCCATGAAATTAGCATCGTCGGGTATGCGGACGATATTGGAAAGGACTCCTACAACCTCCTCCTTTCGGAAAAAAGAGCCAAAGCCATCGGCGTTTATCTTAAAGAAAAGGGGATTCGCGTGGATAAAATTTTTATCCAGGGCAAGGGCAAAACAGATGGCGGCAAGCCAAAATGGGAGAACCGAAAGGTGGAACTTGTGGTTCAATTGGAAAAGGGAGGGGGCGGATGACTCCATCCTTGGCAACCCAATAGAACCTTACCCCCGCGTCAACGTATGGACCTTATGAATTCTTGGTGTAATGGGTCTCTTTGGACGGATTTGCCATCGGCTGTCGAGGTTTCCATGAAGAAGGGACATGGCTGATTTCCGGCTGCAATTTGAGAATAGCGGTCAGCACATCTCTACGACTTATTTGGCCCACTAATTTGCCATTATCAACGACGGGAAAGCGGCGAAATTGAGAATGGGAAAACGCATAGGCGGCATCCATCACCGTTTTTTCAACAGAAATGGTGGACACCTTCCTCGACATGAATTCGCTCACCAATCCACAGCCTCCCGGCAGCCTGTTGTAGGGTCCATCCACGACCACCCGGATGCAATCTTTTTCCGACAACATGCCCACCAAGTCGCCCTTTTCATTGACCACCGGCGCCCCGGATATTTTGTTTTTTACGATTATTCGCATCGCTTCGCAAATGTCCAAATCGGGCTTAAAGGTGATGAGTTTAGTAGCCATAAATTTAGTGACGGATCCTGTGCTTTCCATATCTGAATTTATTTTTGGAGAAGGTGGAAAAATAAGCTAACCAAATGGGTCAGCTATTGTTTCGACCATTTTTGAAAAGGGAAATATATTTTTAATTTTTTCGATAAAAGGCTTGATGAAATTTTCTACCAAGTGAATGGGCTAAAATAGGTAAAAAACAGAAGATAATGAAATATTAAGAAATTTTGTATCAAAAGGAAGGCTGGAAGTGATAAATTCAAATGTCCCCAGAACGAATAAATTCCGTGAAAAATTTACAGCGAAGAGGGTTGGCGATAGAAAGTCAGAATGGTCGGGTAATTTTATTCCAGACAAACAGGAAACCGAATTCCCCTCATCGCACCACCAAAAATTTCTCCGTCTTCCGCAGCAAACCCTTTTCCAGGTATTGCAAAAAATACACCCCCGGCGCATAGTCCGACACCGGCACGATGAGCGTCACATCCGGCAGTCTGCTTTTAAATTCCCGCATCAGCCTGCCCGCTGCATCGATAATTCTAAAACCGGCTTCCCCCTTTAGATTGGGCGAACGGAAATACACATTCAGAAAATCCGTCGCCGGATTCGGATAAAGGGAGAGGCGTACTTCGCTTTCTGCTTCCGTCACGGCAACTACTATATTGCAGCCGGGAACGAGACAGCCGAATTCATCCGTTTTTAATATCCAACCCACTTGAGATGGCGCACCGGGAATATCCGTATCCGTTTCTCCTACGGCAATAAAACCCCCGTCTGCGGTTCGCTTAAAATCGTAGGGGGTAGGGTCAGAATCTATGCTGTCAATAAAATTGTAATATCTACTCCACAGGCTGTCTCCTTCGGTGGATATTTTTACCATCCACGCGCTTGCCCTCGGCGTTCCATCCGTTACGTCTTCTGCAATCCTTCCAAAAGCCACATAGCCACTCCCATCTTCCATCGCAATTAACTTATTGAGTTGTGTGATCATAGTTGGGCGAAGGCCTCTGAGTTCGGTTGACCACTCTACATTCCTTTCCGCATCCAGTTTAAATATCAACCCATCCCATCTAAGTGAACTACTGCTGGAATTAGTGGGGACCTCAATGCCCGTACCACTTGCGATGACCAATCCACCATCTTCCGTTTGAACCATTGCCCTGGCTATATCCTGCAATTGTTCCATTGGAGAATGCCAGGTCCATTGAATTACGCCCAAACTGTCTGTTTTTATGGTGTAAGTCTGGCTGAAGAAATTATTGGAGGTCTTATTGGTGTTGTCTCTTCCCGAACCGACGATAAAGCCGCCGTTTTCGTCCAAAATGAGCGAAAAGGGAAGTTCACTAAAAATACCTCCGTAGGCTGTATGCTGGGTTAAGTTTAGGTTGGAATCCAAGACCATGATGGAAATGTCCGGGTTCGATCCGGAGTCGTGTGTATTGAGCATAACGTATCCCCCGGTTTCCTTTTTTCTGATTTCTGTGGGAACAATAAAAGTGAATTCCGGGTAATTGATGCTGAAGTATTCCCTCGTCAAAAGGGTGTCTCCCTCAGGGGAATACTTGATGATCAGCGCTTTTCGCACCGTATCCGTCGTGAAACCAATATCGATAAGATTGCCATCGGGCGTTGGCAATAAGTCTCCAAACCAGGTTTCATAAAATTTACTTTGGGCGGAAAGTGTTTTGTGAAAGACCGGTTCGCCGGACAGGTCGAATTTCACAAAAATATTCCCAATTCTGACCGGCAAAAGGGTATCCACGAAAACCCCGGTGACGTAATAACAACTATCCGTTGGAAGTACACTCGTAAAGATGGTACTGGGGAAATTGAAATCAAATATTTTATTAAAAGTGGTTTGCCCCCAACTCAATTTGAACAGGTAAAACATGAGGAATATTACTAAACCATATTTTTTCATGACCAGGTTTATTAGTTGTTCGGAATTTAAGGTATCGGATACCTGCCAGGTATCCGATACCTTACAATCACCGCACCACCCTAAATTTCACCGGCTATTAAAAGCAAAAAACGAGAAATAGAATCGAGCTATATTTTTTCATGACAAAAGTCTTTAAATTCCATCAATTTTCCCGGCAAAAAATGAGGCAGTTAATTTAGGGCGTACCTTGAAGTTACACCCTAAATTTCACCTTAAAATATTCTCGATTTTAGGTATCGGATACCTGCCAGGTATCCGATACCTTACAATCACCGCACTACCCTAAATTTCACCGTCTGTTTGCCGGGTCAAGTGAAATTCAATTGCCCCAAGGGGTCATGACCCCTTGGAAATACCTTCAGAGGAGGGACAGTATAACAATTTTTTCCACCTTCACCCAAGGTTCTGCCCGTAACTGATTGAAATAGACGGTGATTGGGTTCCCAAATTTTCTTTCAACGAATTGGGCTAATTTAAGGAAAAAGCAGTGAAAAGCGAATGTCGATAAAAATTATTGCCTTCCGGCAGGCTCGAATTTGAGGAGTAAAAAGCTTTGAAAGCCCGATTTTTTCAACTACCAAAATTAGCTGGAACCGCATATTCAAAATTTCAGTCAAATCTTTTACTAAATTGAAGAAGGTTTTGTAATTATGGCGGTAAAAAGGAAGGTTTTAAATTCTTGTCATGTTGCGAATAAACGTTTGGTCTGGTCCGCGAAATATTTCTACAGCCTTCATGTATTCCTTTGCTGAACGAGAAGATACCAAGGTGGTAGATGAACCGTTGTATGCCCATTTTCTGTCAAAAACAAATACGCTTGCCCGGCATCCCTGCCGCGGGGAGATTCTTGGAAGCATGGAGAAGGATGGAGAAAAGGTCGTCAAAGAAGTGATTTTGGGAAATCATCAAAGTCCGATTGTGTTGTTCAAGCAGATGACGCACCATTTGATTCAGTTGAAGGAGGACTTTTTGTATCAAACGGAGAACGTGTTGTTGATTCGAAATCCACTCGAAATTATCGCTTCCTATTCCAGGGTAATTCCCAACCCGTCGATGCAGGATGTTGGTATCCGAAAGCAGTTCGAATTGTATGAAAAACTCGAAGGTGCGGGAAAAATAACTGCGGTCATCGATGCACGTGAGTTGTTGTTGAATCCCCGCTCGGTGATGCGGCAACTTTGCCAACGGCTGAAAATCGCCTTCGACGAGAGAATGCTTTCCTGGAAGGCTGGACCGCGCATCGAGGACGGCATTTGGGCGAAGTATTGGTACGCAAACGTCCATCAATCGACCGGGTTTAAAAAATATTCACCGAAGGAAATTCATCTTTCCGGGGAGTTGGAAGCATTGGCGCAGGAATGCCTACCCTACTATGAATATCTTTGTGAAAGGTCGTTAAAGAGCGAGAAATAAAACGGGGTGTGTTTTAAGGTCTTGGAAAACCAATTTGGGACAATGGGTTCATCGAAGGACGCTATTTTAAATCTCCTGCGGAAATTGTTTCTGCATGAATCCATTGTTCATAACTCGAATTAGCTTCGACATCGAGTTTCATAATGCAGGGCACTTGGTAGGGATGGATGGTTTCGATTTCGTTTTTTACCAGTTCCCAATTCTCCGTTCTGGTTTTTAAAATGGAGACGAATTCGGTTTCCTTGGCAATGCTGGCCTTCCACCAATAGGAAGAAGTTATGGGAAAGCAATTTCCACAGGCAATCCATTTTTTTTCGAGCAGATGGGAGGTGATTTTGTTGGCTTCCTCGCTGTTTTGATGGGTCACATAAATTAAGATGAATGCCATATTGCAAACTGTTTTGAAATTGACGGCTATTTTGTGGTATTCTAAAGTTTTCTCCCGCGGTTGGTTAGTTAGACCTATTTCTTTCTTACTACCAGCCACTGCCCCAAACACTAGCCCTAATCCTGCGCCGAGAACTTAACCAACTCCTGAATTGCCGAAGGCTGTCCCGAATATCAGGCCGACCCCTGCCCAGAACACAATGTCTTTTTTGGCGCCAATAGATTTTTTGCCGGTAGGTTTTTTTTAAATCTTCACTCATTTTATTGGATTATTCGGATGCCAAAAGGAGCATTGCTGCAAAAATACCACCTATTATTATCTTGTCAGAATAAAAAATACTAATCAAGGATTACTTTATGTGAAATCTAAATTGCTTCCGAGGAATTCGCAAAGAAAAAAAGAACTTTGTCCCTTTCTGAAAAAAAATTACCTTTGCGCCCTCGTTAAAAGCCCGCCGTCTCTTAGAGAGAGTAAGCGGGTATGGTTAAACCAAATAAATTTTAGCAAATCATGGCAGTAAAAATCAGATTGCAACGAAGAGGTCGTAAAAAAAAACCTTTTTATCACATCGTGATAGCCGATGCACGGGCCCCGCGAGATGGCCGGTTCATCGAGAAGATTGGAAGCTACAATCCAATGACCAGTCCCGCCACTATTGAACTAGACCGCGACAAGGCTTTCGATTGGCTGATGAAAGGCGCACAACCTACCGACACGGCACGCGCCATCCTTCGATTTAAAGGTGTGATGTACAAAAAACACCTGATGAAAGGAGTGCAAAAAGGCGCTTTGACTCAGGAAGAAGCGGAAGCAAAATACCAGGAGTGGGTCACACAAAAGGAAGCCAAAATCGCTGCGCGCTTTGAGCAGGTAAAAGCGGAAAGACGGGCCAAGCTTGCAGAAATAGCCGGGGTTGAACTCGTTCAAATAGACGAAATTCCCAGTGTCGAAGTCGCGGCTTCCGAAGAGGAAGAATAGTAGAATTGGCGTTCGACGCTATTTCGATAATCGAAGAATTGCGAATGTAACGACAGGTCGGTAAATTGTTTACCGTCTGTCAAAAGCCCATTCAATCTGTGTGGTTTGGATGGGCTTTTTATTTGCCAGGCTTTTCCAATCGGTTGGCTGTTTTAAATTAGTGCCTGACTGCCTTATCTTCTATATTTTTCTTGTTCGTCCCTCCTGCGCTCTTTTTTGTCTTTTATTGAAACCAACTTATTTCCAAAAAAGGCTAATTTGGGGCTTTTAAATCGCGAACTTGGAAATGAAGAATAAAAAAATAGCCGGCTTTTTTGCCCTTTTCTTTGGCGTTTTTGGAATGCACCGATTTTACCTGGGGCAGCGTTTTTTGGGCATACTCTATTTTGTCGCCTTTTTCTTTGGACTAACCATTACTGTGGAAGAAGGTGTTCCGATGGTGGTTATTCCGGCGATGGTGGCTTTCATCGATAGCATTTTATTTTTTGCCATGCCGCAGGAAGATTTTGACGCCAAATACAATTCCCGCAAAACTTACATGCGCCCTTTTAGGAAGGATCAGAAGGGGGGCGCAGATTTTAAGCGAGCCAAAAAAACCGACCGTTTCAAAAGAAGCGGCATTGAAAAGTTTCGGGATTTCGACTATGAGGGCGCTATTGAAGACTTCAAAAAATCCTTGAAAATAAAATACAACGCTCCCTCCACCCATTTCAACCTAGCCTGTTGCTACGCCTTGCTGGAAGATACCGCGCCTGCCTTTTTTCACCTCGACAAAGCCGTCGAATTCGGTTTTGTGGACTTTGAAAAAATCTATCGCCACGATGCCCTTGCCTTTTTGCGGGTGCAGACCGAGTTTGAAAATTTTGTGAAAAACGGCTACCGCCTGACGCCTTCCCTGCCTGCCCCGAAAGAAGACCTCCTTTCCTCTTCTCCTTCTTCCGAAAAAACTTCAGAACCCGATTTGCTCGAACAAATCCTTCGCCTCGGTGATTTGCGAGACAAAGGCATCCTGACAGAAGAAGAATTTTCGTTGCAAAAAAAGAAGCTATTAGAAGGTCAATAGGTCATTTACCAATGTGTCAAAAGGCACACGAAGTTTGTTGGAATAGGTAGGATGCAACAGTTTAACTTTGAAAAATTTCAACTTTTCGGTAATATGTCTTAAATAATGGCAATATTCTCTAGAAACTACCGAAGTCTAATAGTTACCCACCCTTTTCCTTTGACACTAAGTAGATAAAAGCTATATTTGCACGACTTTGGACAAGGCGAGTTTCATTTTCTAAAAATAGAAAAGAACCTGACCGGGCTTGAGTGCCTTGTCAGGTTCTTTTAAAAAAAACACCAAACCATGCAACCACTAGATAAAAAGTATAAAACCAAATTAGAGGCGATAGCAAAGGAAATTCAGGGTTCAGAGGAACTGGCAAAATATCTGGAAGAAGAGGAAGAATCTGATTTTTTGCTGTTAAAGGAAGCGTACGAACCGCAAATCGGCTTGCTGTACGATAAGGTGGCCGCCGATGACCCTCTTCAGTTGGTTGCGTTCGAGAAGCGGTTGCTGGAACCGGATTTTGAAGGGCTGTATTTGCCGAAAATTCTTGGCTACTCTGTACTGCGGGGAGAGATAGATGATAATTATAAATACGTCCGACCGCAATCTCATTTCAAGGAGATATTGTTGGCCATTTGCAATTCCGCCAATTTCGATATTCTTAAAAAGCGCATCGGGCAGACCATTCAAATGGGCTTTGCATTGAGTAGCGATATTTGGATTACCAACCTGATTGCACCTTTTCAAAACCGCCGCATCCGCTATTACCTGCAGGGGCAAAGCCTGGAAAAATACCGCGATCCAAAAAAAAAGGCGGTGGGTTATCAGCGCTACCGCAGGCAGTTTCGAAACCACAATTTTATGACTGCGGACTTTCCCCAAACAATGTCGGACCTGAAGATACTTTGGTCGCCGCTGAAAAACTTTCTGATATATCGAATCAATTTGGGAGGGAACGATAAAAGCATCGTTCCACATTTGAAAAAATTTATCGAAAACCAAGCATTTCAAGGGACTATGGAGCATCTCCAAATCTTGGGCTTGTACGCTGGTTTTTTTGATTTGGGAAAAGCGGATTTGGCTCATGTCGAAAAAATATTTAATGCAACACGGGCAGCAACTGCGGGCTTTGCCGAAAATTGGTTGCATTTTGTATTGGAAATACACGAAAAGGAACTGTTGGATATGGACGGAAAAGTGGATGGGCGCATTTCCAGTATTCTCGATAAATCCGTGAAGGACGAATTGACGGAATTTTACCTGTTGACCGACTTGGTGCATTCGAAAGGCTACACGGATGAGGGCGCGCAGGAAGCCGTGAAAGTTTTCTACAATCACCACGAAGGGCTTTCACTATTGAATGAGTGCATTCGGAAAACCATCTTCAATTATTTTGCCCGCCTCCTCGATAATTTGGAAGAAAAAGATTATCCCGAATTTTTTGAATTTTCCAAATCCTTTGCCGTTTATCAGGGTATTTTTTCCAATCAGCAGTTCAATCAGGACATCAAAGACAAATCAATGGCTTACGTTAAAAAGCTGTTGCTGCACTTCACCGACAAGCGGGGGAAAGATTATCAGGATATAAAAAAATTCGTTGCCACCACCTTCCAAGACCTCGGTTTTTTAAAAGAAAAGGAAGTCCTCGAATTATTCAAAACGAGGCGTAAGCGCCGGCAAACCGCCTGAATACCCTAACTCCCAGATGCCGCTTCGAATAAGATGTCAGCTTGCTAAATCGCGAAAAA
>CAZJYF010000080.1:0-11337 GCA_964549665.1 uncultured Saprospiraceae bacterium | reverse complement strand
CTTTTTATTGTTGAGGCTTGACAGATTTAGATAGCCTTATCTGCTCAATTGAGCATCTTTAGGCGGGCCTATACGATTATAATCCACTTAGTCTATTTGAATTTCCTTTAAGGATTTTTGAGATTACTTTTATCAAAAAACTGTTTTTATTTTTAAATATTAAGCAAAAGGCATATCTTTGCCAAACACAAAAGTTCTTTTTTGATATTTTTTTTAAAGTAGTTAAAAATACCATTTAAAGGGTATTTTTTGGTACAAGCTTTCTTGTATCTTTGTATCAATAAAAAATAAATATTTAAATTAACTTAACAAATTATAATCCAATTGCCTATGATCGGTATTTGAACTTTCTTATCCAAGAACCTTACCTTGTTATTTCCCCTTTTTCCGGTTCAATTTTTCTAGTAAAGGACATCACGACATAAAATTATCACCTTTTCAGAAGGTAAGTTTTCAACCATGTTTCATTACTGCTTAAATAAGCAGTAAAGTGGAAAGCATTTTTTAACCTACGCACTTTCCAAATCTTAGTTGGAAAGAAAAGCATAACTTACACAGTACTCGTATTTTCTTTTTCAGAAAAGCCGAAAGGCTAAGTTTTTAAAGCAATTAACAAATTATAATCTCGTGAGAAAAACGAATCTTACACACAATACTCTTCTTTAGTGAAGCAAGGCATCAGTCTGCTCTTGGCAGTTGATGCCTTCTTTACTTTTTTACCTTTCTAAGATTCTTTCCCCCGGGATTTTTCAAGACCGAACTTTTTGAAGCGATCCGATGTGCATATCGCTACTAATGGACCGTATGTAGTTCCATTGGGACTTTAGAATTGGCTATATGCATCGATAATTTCATTCCCATGATAAAACCGAATTTTACCTTATTTCAATTAAATTGGTTTTTTTCACTAACCCTGTGTGTCTGCTTTTCAGCAGGCTTTGAGAATTTGCAGGCGCAGTGTTCACCGGTTACAGGGATCGTTTTTAACCCACGATGCGATGGTTCTGCTGACTTGTCATTCACGGCAGGCGCAGGAAACATTGACTGGAATATTTCAATTGACGAGAATGGAAATCCGTTTGCCGCTATTCCTCATGCAGGTACGACCAACCTTAACATTGCCGGAGTTACCGTGGGAAATGGTTACAATATCTCTGTAACCGGGCTTTGTGCAGGTGGCGGTAATGCATCTGCTGCGGTATTGCACGTTATGGCGTTGGCAGCTCCCGTCAATCCATCCTACACAATAACAGGCGTTTCGTCAGTAGCACCGACTTGTCCTGGTGGTTCTGATGGCTCGATTACCTTCACAATCAATGACCCTGCGGATGTCGGTTGTACGTCTACCTACACCTTTACAGGTACTGCCGGTGGAGTTCCTTTTGGTCCGGTTGCTGCTGGAGTAATTACCGTAAATGGCGTTTCCGCAGGTGCTACTACGATTTCATCTTCTATTTCTCCTTTGACATGTGGAATCTGTATTGTTCAGAATCCTAATGCTATAAATCTTATCGTTCCTGCGGGCACGGATGATCCTGCAACTTTTGATGTAGTAGAGCAGTTTGGTGGAAATGTCGTAGTTATCCAAAACGCCGTAAACGTTGCCAATACCACTTTCAACCTTGCTAGCACTGACTGTGTAATCGATTTGCTTTACAACTTGACGGACATTCAGGATGATGACTGTAACGAGTTAAAGACCAATCTTATCGTTACTAACATCACTACTGGTGCTTCAGCACTTGTCAGTGGACCGGATGGTCTTGGTGATTGGCAAATAGAGTTGGGTGATTTGGGACCTGGCACCTACACGATTCAGGTTGTTTATAGCGATAGCAATTTAAATACCACCACCGAGAATTTTGAAGTGACCATCAATGACGTGACGGGGCCGACGCTGAACACGGGCGGAGCCAATGCGATTACGATTGACGCCTGTGATGCCACTATGGGAGTTCCAATGCCCGACTTTACCGGCAATGCCAGTGATTGCAGCGGAATTGCTTCCGTCACGCAATCCCCAGCAGCCGGAACGACCACTGGAATCGGAACCACCATTGTGACCGTAACGGCAATCGACAATAATGGCAACGCCACATCCGAAACATTTGATTTGACGGTTGCTAAAGGAATCGATGCTTCTCCGGTAGTGGTTTTAACTGGGAATTCCCACGTCTTTATTCCACCTTGTGAGACATTCGTAACGGTATCTTACAACCTGATTGTTTCGGACGATTGTGACAATGTAACGGGTATTGGTCTTGGGAATATCGTGAACTGGGACGGTCCCAATGCTCCTTACGGAGCCAACTCTCTAAGTCCGAACGCAGTCAACTTTTTAATCGATGTTACCGAAGGTGTTGATCAGCAGTTGAGAGCCAGCTATACCGATGCTTCAGGCAATACCAGTTTTGCAGACATCTTCGTTACCGGCTGGGCAGCTCCTCCTGCTACTGGGGTAGCATGTAATGGGCAAGTAAATGTAACCCTTGAACCCAGTTCGGGATTATGCCAGGCAACGATCACCCCGGACATGGTATTGGAAGGCGGCAATGGTGGTTGTTTGGATAACTACTCTGTATCTATCCAGGATGGTAATGGGACAAACAATGTTCTCAACGGCATTGGAACCTTCATCTATGTAGTGACGGGCCCAAACGGATTCACCTGCTGGGGGCAAATCAATGCTGAAGATAAATTGCCTCCGGAAATTGTTTGTTCAGATGTAACCATTGAATGTGATGAGACCGCAAATGCATTCGGGCAGCCAGGTCCGGTGCCTGACCCCGTGGCCACCGACAATTGCTTTTCTCCGGTTATTCAACTTCAAAGTGAAACGGTTGTAGATGACATTTGTGCTTTGGGAACAACCACCATTACCAGAGTTTATATTGCTTCCGATGCAGCAGGTAATGTGTCAGTTCCTTGTACTCAGACGATCACCATTAATCGAACCACCGATGTGCTCTTTCCGGTTGATGTGATAGTTGAATGCAGCGATTTCGAGGCGAATCCTTCTTTAATTGACCCCACTTCAACCGGAGCTGGCATTCCTTCTAACATTGACGGACATTATTGCAAATACAATTATGTTTATTCGGATGACACCATCCCTGATTGTGGAACGACCTTCAAAATTATAAGGACATGGACGGTTGTGGATTGGTGTACCAATTCATTAATTACAAGTGGTTCTGCGGGAGACAATGTGCAAGTCGTTAAAGTAGTAGATTCGACCCCACCCGCGGTGAATATTCCTCCATTTGAGGTTTCTGCCAACAACGTTGGAGCACACCCTTTACCCTGTACCTCCACGGGTTTTTTACCAGTCCCTGTCGGTGCCATTTCAGATGCCTGCCATGATTTTACGGTACGGATTTTTACGACCGTTGGGGAGGCCGTCTATCCTGTCGGTCAATCGGATGGGAAATTAGGTGGTTCTATTCCATATCCAGGTTTGGAAGTTGGCCCACACCTCATAACTTATGTTGTAGAAGATGTCTGTGGGAATATTCAGGTGAAAAATGTATCAATTGAGGTTGTAGATGACATTCCACCAACCGTTGTTTGTGACTCGCATACTCAAATTGCCATAACCAATGATGGAGGGTGCTCGACTCTTTCCGCTGAGTCGCTAGACGACGGCAGTTATGACAATTGTAATTCGGTTTACTTCCTGATGGCAAAAATGGACGATGCCCCGTTCAGCGATGATATTTTCTTCCGTTGTTACTATCCCACGAGGGACTTTTGCTGTGAGGAGGCAGGGAGTTCTGTTCAGGTCATTTTATTGGTTCTCGATGGAGACCCGGGAATACATTTCGATGTTCCTCCCAATAATATCGGTTCTCTTGGTTGTGACGGAACCCCCGGTTTGTTTTTGACCCCCGGATTTGCCAATGTATTGAATTTCAACACCTGCATGGTAACCGTCGATGTAGTGGACAAATTGCCCCCTGAAATCACCTGCCCCGGACCGGAAAATATTTCTTGTGATTTTTATTGGGAAAACATTGAGCCGGAACTTTCTTTGGCAGCAAATGATGAAGCTAAATGTGCCGTGTTGAATACTTGGTTTGGCGATGCTACTGCTTCTGATAATTGCGGAGTGGAGCTTAGTTGTTCCTTCACGAACACCGTTGACCAATGTGGTAATGGCACGATTATCCGGTCATGGTCGGCGATTGATCCTAGTGGAAATGGGCCGGTAAGTTGTAGTCAAACGATTACCGTTTCACACATATCTGATTGGGTCGTTGAATTCCCTCCTGATGTTATTTTGGATTGTGGCACCGACTCATCCACCGTTCAAAATGCCTTTGGAGAACCCAATTTCTTCAATGTTTCTTGTGAATTAATCGCTACTTCCTATGAGGATCAAGCCTTTACGGTGGTTCAGGATGCCTGCTTCAAAGTCGTTAGAACCTGGACGATACTGAATTGGTGCGTAGTTGGGAGTGAAATTGCAGATGAGGTAATTGAAAACCACGAGATGGATTTAGGGGTTGATTTGGACGGCGATGGTGACAAGGACAATCGCACCTTTCAGGATGGTTTGAATATTGGAAATTATCCGATACCACAACCCGATGGTTTCATCACGTACCAACAAGTGGTCAAAGTGATAGACACCATCGCGCCGGCCTTGTCTTGTCAAAATCAGGATTTTTGTATCGACAGTGGATGCTCGACGGATATTTCCTTGACGCCTCCGGTGATTTCTGATTGTGTTGGCGAAGAAAATGTTACCATTACCGCGACGAGCGACCTTCCGAATTTTGACGGCAATGCACTAACGGCGAATACAGTTCCATCGGGTACTTATACCGTAACTTTCACCGCCGTTGACAATTGCGGCAACTCGAATTCGTGCCAGATCGAAGTGACGGTAAGAGATTGCAAGAAGCCTACTCCAGTATGCCTCAGTACTTTGGCTATTGAATTAATGCAAACGGGTACGGTGGATATTGTGGCAAAAGACTTCGATCCACATGCCAACAGTTTTGACAACTGTTCACAAGTTTTAAAATGGAGTTTCTCTCCTGACGTCACAGATACTGTTCGGACATTCAATTGCAGTCAATTGGGGCAGCAATCTATTGAAATGTGGGTGACGGATGAAGCCAACAATCAGGATTTTTGTCTGTCCATATTATTCATTCAGGACAATATGGGAGCTTGTAATCCCGATAATCCCCTGGTGCAGGGCGTTGTTGCAAATGAAGCCAATGAAGGGGTTCAGGATGTCGAAGTTATTATCAACAGCCCCAACGGTACAGATAGGAGTTTTCAAACGGAAACGAGTGGTAATTACAACTTTCCATCTGTGCCAATAGGGGGAGATTACACACTGACCCCCATCAAAAACATTGAGCCTCGAAATGGCGTCACGACCTTCGACTTGGTGCTCCTCAGTTGGCACATTTTGGGAATTAACCTTTTGGATTCTCCCTATAAATTGATTGCAGCGGATGTGAACCGTTCGGGTTCGATTACCACTTTCGACATGGTGGAAATTCGCAAATTGATTCTTTTCATCAACGATAGATTTCCAAACAATACCTCCTGGAGATTCGTGGACAAGGACTTCGTTTTTCCGGATCCAGCCAATCCGTTTGCTTCCCCATTTCCGGAAGTGATCAATCTGAACAATCTTACTCAGGATGAATTGTTCGCTGACTTCATAGCCGTAAAGATTGGTGATGTGAACGGCAGTGCTACCCCCAGTATGCTGTTGGGTAGCGAGGACAGAAGCGGCCCCCATGGCGAATTGATTTTTGCAGCCAATGATATGGATGTCCAGCCCGGTGAGACTTTTACCGTTGATTTCACAGCAAAGAACTTCAATGTCTACGGGTTTCAGTTCACCTTAAATTTTGACCGCAGTGTTTTGGAGTTGGTGGATTTAGTGCCGGGTTTGGCGGACGAATCAAATTTTGGACTTGCATTTATTGATGAGGGGGCATTGACGGCGAGTTGGAACAGCAGCCAGGCGAAACAACTGGCTCCCGATGAAATCGTATTCAGCCTGACTTTCAAAGCAAATGCGCTGGCAAAGTTGAGTGATGTATTGAAAATAAATAGTCGCTACACGATTGCAGAAGCCTACGGGGAGGATGGTATTCAAAATGTAGCGCTTGAATTCAACGGTTTGAGCAGTCCGAACGAATTCGAACTCAATCAAAACCGCCCCAATCCTTTTTCCGAAAAAACGGTGATTAGTTTCACCCTTGCCCAAGCGTCTGGCGCCACCTTGACAATTAGCGATCTTTCGGGAAGAGTGGTCAAAGTGGTGAAAGAGAATTTCTCGGCAGGATATAATGAAATACGCGTAAATCGCGGCGAATTATCAGCTTCCGGTGTACTGTATTATCAACTTGAAACGCCGACAGCTACTGCTATCAAAAAAATGATTTTGATAAACTAATTTTTTTTAAAAGGGGGAGCAAAATTATCTTCCCAATATTTTTTTCAAATGTAGTAATTCAAAATGGGATAAACCCCAGACGGTTATTTGCAAATTTAAAGCGATTGGATTTATATGTGATTCGCAAAAGCCGCTTTCAGAATACATAGATATATATACTTAAATCGGTTTTTGGGATGGCCTCTCTCCAGTTTTTTGGAGGGGGGCTTTTTTTATGTGAAGAATTTTTCACCCTATAAAAGGGACCGTTTTTTTCGCTGGAATTTGAAAATGAGTGAGTTAAGCCATTTCCACCTGAGAAGATGCCTTCCGTTCCTACGTTAATTTCCCTGATGCTTTCTTCGATTTGGCAAAATAGGCACGATTTTTATATTAATAATAAATCAAATATAAGTTTTTCACACAAAATCATTTGTGAATTCTTGTCTGATTCCCTTAAATAATTTGCGCTCTTTTTTTAGGAGAGGGCGGTGGGAATTTACCTCGATCTTTTACATTTCTTTTCCAAACCAAGCACATCCATAACCACAACTTCCACAAAATTTTGAAGTGAATGTCCGTATTCAGGAGTTGTTTTTTGTGATTTATATATTCCATTCATCGCAAAAAACAGAACCGCTTTAATACGTACGATTGAATTATAATCAGTTGATATTGAACTGTTTAGGCGTGGTATTTCAAAATTTGGTAACCGCTCACCTAATCAGTGATTTTCAATTTCCAACCCAAGCTTTATTAACAAAATTATAGTCTGATGAAAAAGAACAGAAACACCCTAAGATTTGAAAAAGCAAAACATTCCCTCCAACGCTTGTTGCCGAGGATGTTACTCCTTATCGGTTTGTACACGCCTTTAAATGTTGGCGCTCAATGTACCTCCATAGTGTGTAATGATTCGCTGCTGGTAAGTGTGAATTTATCCTGTGAAGCCGTCCTATCGGCTGATGCTATTTTAGAAGACCCGGCGGCTTGCCCTGGCACAAAAACGATGGTCATCACCGATCCTGTTTCTGGGGCGATAGTTGTTTCCGGTCCTAGCCCTGTGACTATTCCGTCAGCCTTTTTGGGTGCCATCCTGCATGTAGAGGTCATTGACGATGCAACCGGAAATTCGTGTTCACCAACGGTGATTACTCTGCTGGATAATCTATCTCCGGTTTTGAACTGCCCCAATGACACGATTTTTTGCACAGCATCCATTGATCCGGCCAACTTAACGCTGGTAACTGCAACTGATAATTGTGATTCCAATGTAGACCTTGTGTTTACCGATTCACCGGCAAGCCCCACTTGTTCCGGCAATCCCTTCATTGACACGCTTCAAAGAACCTGGATTGCGACGGATGATTTTGGCAATAAGGATACCTGTGTGCAGAGCATTTTTATCGTGAATCCCGATACGGCAGACGTCGTTTTCCCGGCGGATATTACACTCGATTGCACAACCCCCTCATTTGACCCCTCGATTACCGGGGTTCCACTGATTGGAGGCAACCCTATTGACCCCAATGGAATTTGCCAGATGATTGTGGGGGTAGCTGATGATACTTCTTCGAATATTTGCCCCATTGCTCGACTGCAAATCATTCGAACCTGGACTGTAGTGGATAATTGTACCGGCAATTTCAAAAGCGATGCACAATTAATTGTTATCAAAGATGATACTCCTCCTCTGCTGACCTGCCCATCGGATATTACCGTAGGCACTGATCCGGGAAACTGTGTGGCAACCATCAACCTGCCCCTTGCTACTGCCACCGACGATTGTGGAACGGTGACCATTACGGTCAATGCTTCCTATGGACAGTCGGGACTGGGACCTCATTTTAACGTGGCTTTAGGGAGCTATACCGCCACCTACACGGCTATGGATGATTGTGGAAACGCTTCGACCTGCACGATTAATGTGACGGTCATCGATGACGAAGCCCCGATAGCTGTGTGCGATCAATTTACGAATGTCTCTTTATCTACATCAGGGGTTGCCGATGTTCCGGCAATTGTTTTTGATGATGGAAGCACCGACAATTGTTCCCCTGTAACTTTTGAGATGAGCAGAGATGGAGTCAATTTTGGGCCTACGGCCAGTTTTGACTGCAGTGATGTAGGGGTGGGTTTTATCCCAGTATTTTTAAAAGTTATGGAAGCGGTGAATCCTAGTTCCGCTACCACCTGCATGGTTCAGGTTGAAGTGGAGGACAAACTAGCTCCCCTTATGACTTGCCCGGATGATTTGACGATTGATTGCGAAGAAGACGTCTCGAATTTGGCGGTATTTGGCGATGTGACGGTAAGTGACAACTGTTCGTTCACCTTAGTGGTGGATTCGACTTTCAACATCAATGTTTGCGGACAGGGAACCATCTTGCGAACGTTTACAGCAACCGACCCGACCGGAAATATAGGAAGTTGTACGCAGACCATTTCGGTGGAGAATTTTACCCCATTCGACGGAAGTTCCATTCTCTGGCCGGCCGATTTTACGGCGACGAACACTTGCCTGCTACCCGATAGTTTTTTGCCGGATAGCTTGCCATCTTCGCCGCAAAATTTCAATGCCCCCATTGTCAACGGTGCCCAATGTGCCATGATTGCAACGAGTTATAGCGACCAGATTTTTAAAATTGATTTCCCGGCTTGTTATAAAATTGTGCGAACCTGGGTAGTGGTGGATTGGTGTCAATTTAGTGCCAACGACCCCTTTGGTGTCGGCCGTTTTGAAGACCAGCAAATTATAAAAGTGTTGGATACCGAAGCTCCGGTAATCACGTTCTGCCCTCCGGATGTGACGGTAGGACTTGACAGCTTCTGCCTCACGGGTTTTGCAGATTTGCTCCCCCTGTTGGCGACAGATTGCAACCCCAATTTAACCATAACCAACGACTCTCCCTTTGCCTTCTCCAACGGAGCAGATGCGAGTGGTTTGTACCCTGAGGGAGTTCATACGGTTAGGTTTACCGTTGACGACGGTTGCGGAAATGAATCCTCCTGCGATATGACCATTACCGTCGTTGACATAAAGCCGCCGACGCCCTTTTGCATCAACAATATTGGTGCTGAGCTGCAATTAATGGGCGGTCAGGTCATGACTTCGGTAACCGCGGAAATGTTTGATGCAGGTAGTTTCGACAATTGTTCTTCGGACATTTTGTTGAGCCTTCGAAAAGTTGGAGATACGACTACCGTCGGGCCCCCTTTCAATTTTGGACTTACTTTTGGATGCAGCGACCTTGGGCCACAGATGATTGAATTGTGGGCTACAGACCAAGCGGGAAATAGTGATTTCTGCACGACTACCGTGATTATTCAAGACAATATGATTGTTTGCAACTCGCCGGATGTGGGAATGATTTCAGGGGCAATCCAAACCGAAATGGGCGAAGATGTCGAAAATGTGCGGGTTGAAATCAGTGGAAACTATGCTTTCCCCGATACGACGGGGTTGGGGGGTAGTTTTGCCTTTCCAAGCCTACCTGTTGGCATCAGCTATACGGTTACCCCGGAAAAAGATATGAACCCGCTGAATGGCGTTTCTACCTATGACATGGTGCTCTTGAGCAGGCATGTGTTGAACATTGAATTGTTGGATTCTCCTTACAAAATTATCGCCGCCGACGTGAATCACAGCGGCACCATAACCACCATGGATATTGTGGAACTCAGAAAGGTCATTTTGCAAATACAAGACCATTTTCAGCAAAATAATTCCTGGCGCTTTGCGGATAAAAATTATGTGTTCCCTGACCCAGCGAATCCTTTTGTTCCGCCTTTTCCGGAAGCAGTAAATGTACCTAATTTGACTGCCGCTCAGTTGGAAGCCAATTTTACAGGAGTGAAAATCGGCGACCTGAATCTGAGCGCCATTCCCAATTCTCTTTTGGGGAGTGAAGAAAGAAGTGCTCCCACAGCCGGTACGTTGAGCTTTGTCCTTGAAAATAAAGAGGTGGAAGAAGGCAGGGAATTGCAAATTCCGTTCCGGGCAAAAGATTTTAAAAATATTTTGGGTTGCCAATTTACGCTCCGTTTTGATAATTCTGCCTTGGCCTTTGAAGGATTTGAACAAGGGGACTTGATGAGCATGGAAGCAGAGAATTTGGGGCTTACCCGGCTCGAAGAAGGGGTCATTACCGTCAGTTGGTTTGACTTGGATAAACCTAGTTTTGATGAAAACAAAGTGCTGTTTAGCCTTCGGTTTAAGGGAATTCAAAACGGAGAATTAGTTGATTATCTGGAAATTAATTCCCGGTACACAAGGGCTGAGGCATATGATGGCAATGATCAATTGCTCGATTTGGACTTGCAGTTTTCCAACCGTCAGGAAGGCCAACCGCTTCCCAATTTTGCCTTATTTCAAAACCGTCCAAATCCCTTTCGGGAAACGACGACCATTGGTTTTCAATTGCCGGAAGCTTCTCCCGTCACCCTGACCATTTTCGACTTATCGGGCAGAGCTGTTTATGCGAAGGAACAACTATTTGAAAGCGGTTACCACGAATTATCTATTGATGGCGGAAAATTGAGGACAAACGGGGTGCTCTATTTTCAGTTGAAAACCCCAACCCATACGGCAACCAAAAAGATGATTTTAATGAAATAAGGTTTTTATAAAATTTCTGGGAGGCATTTTTAATCTAATGGGTCTTTACGACTTGAAAGGGATTTTAAAATTAAGCCGAATTAGGAGGTTAAAACATACGAGAAAACCAATCATACCCTCCCCATCCCTCATTTTTAAACACTGAATTGAAACCGATTTAAGTGTGAGTCCTTGTCTGCAATACGCAGGTAGGGGCTTTTTTTTATCGCCTTTGGTGGTTCAGAATGGCGAATTTCAGAGATTTGTAATTGGGATGATTTTCAATCAAATAGAACTTGGCCGTCTTTCAAACCGTGAAAGCATTTGCTCGTAT
>CAZJYF010000079.1:0-11364 GCA_964549665.1 uncultured Saprospiraceae bacterium | reverse complement strand
CTCCTCCATCAAAGAATGCCGTTCAGAATAATTCTGCCGGATTTGAAGCAACAGTTTGTCGGCCAATTCTTTTGCTCCGATTTGGTGCAAATGCGCAATCACGTCTCTCGTTTTCAAGGAGGGCTTCGGACCTAAATGGTCGTTCAAATAAGCTGCCAATAACTCCTCGTAAAGCTGATAGACCATCGATTTATGCTCCTCTAATAACAAAGAGTCGTACCGTTGGAGCAATTCCAAAGACCGCATAGAGCGAATGTATCCTAAAAGCTGAAGAGCTCTGTTTTCAGTGGCAAAAATAGCGGCTAGGGTGTCTCTTTTTTGAGTCGAAAATGGCCACTTTTCAATTGCCTTAACCAATCCTTCGATGAAGGTTTCCCAGGATCCTTCAAAATGGTTTTTGCAGTGCTCATAAAAAGTAAAATCAGCCGTATCCAAAAAGCGATTTTCTGCAAAATGCACGATGGCGGGATGGTCCTTTTCCAAAAGAGCGATTTCCAAAAGAGTTTCCTCCAAATCGTGGCGAACGCCTTTCGAGAAATCTTGGGCAAGCCCTTTACCTGCCATAAATTTGGCTTTCTCCAAATCTCCTTTTTGCCACAATCGATTAGTGACCAAAATCAAAAAATCCGGTGAATTCAAATTAGAAAGGACAAAGGCATTCACCTCTTTCCTCCAACTTCTCCGCTTTAAAACGTCGAGTTTGTTAATGAATAAGCCCGCCTTGAATTCAGGGGTAGAATTTTCCTTCACCAATTCATCATCAATAGTTTTTAACAAGATTTGCAATTTGACTTTGCTGTCGGCGAATCGGATTAACAGGTCAAAAAAGTGATGGGCAATATGGTTGATCCGGTAAACCCTCCGGCAACATTCCCGAAGGCAAAAATCCCATATCTTCTCTTTTAAAACCGGTGCAGGATGGTATTGATAAATTTTATGGATTCGCGAAAAAGCAGCTTGAACCGATTGACTAATTTTTTCCTGCTTCTGGGGCGCTCTCTGAATGATGGGCGCCAATTTTTCAATCAGGCACTGAAGGATAATAAAGCCTTCTGCATAATTAGCAAGAGCAATGAGGTCGTCGGTTTGTTTCAATAATTCACCCGAAAGGTTTAAAATATTTTGAATGCCCCGGAAGCTTATCGACTCGTCTTTCTTCAGCGACCCTTTGATGGTTGAATGAAGCAATTGCAAATATTTTTCCCGGGGATTTGCCACCGGAACGCTTGCCGCAAAACGGGCCTTCAAAGCCATCGAAAAATGCCGGTTTTCTTTTGCAAATTGTCGGACAAAGGCAAAGAGTTCCTCCTGCCGGGCGTTTTCCAAAATGGAGGCCGCCGTCAATTTGTTCGGAATTTTTCTGCGGTGGATTTTTGGGGCTTTCGCCTTTTCATTTTCCGAAAGCCTTTTGCGCAATGCCAACAGCGTGGCCGCAACATGCTCG
The DNA here is from genome assembly GCA_964549665.1 of uncultured Saprospiraceae bacterium. Classification (GTDB taxonomy): domain Bacteria; phylum Bacteroidota; class Bacteroidia; order Chitinophagales; family Saprospiraceae; genus CAZJYF01. The sequence continues at coordinate 9,920 of CAZJYF010000079.1, read as the reverse complement.
CACATTTTCGCTTCCAAATAAGACGCACATTCGCAGGTGCAGGCCCTGACTTTTCCCGGGGTGATTTGTATTTCAACTTCGTAAGCCTCCACCTTTGACAACCAAAGATGCCGTTCAACTTCCTTCAAATCCTTAACTTTCCCATCCGCAAAAAGTTTTTCGCCGGTAAGCAGGATTTTTTCTTCCAGGTGTACCTCAATGTTTTTTAAGAAAAATATCATTTTTCGCAATAAAAATTGCCTTCTCAAGGCAGGTTCGTAACAAACTTTCAAATGTAGGAACTATTGGGTATTAACTCAATTTCTTCCCCTTTTTTTGTCTTGTTTTTTTTAGCTTTGGACTTTCAAACGAAGCTTTAGGCAAGATGAAAACAGTTTTTTTCGTTCGACATGCCAAATCCAGTTGGGATTCCCCGTATTCAGATGATATGGAACGGCCTTTGAGCAAGAGGGGTTTTCGGGATGCGCCTTTTATGGCTAAGTTGTTGAAGGGCCATGGCGTGAAAGCGGATTCTATTTTTTCAAGCCCGGCAAAGAGGGCGCTGTCCACTGCTCGTTTTTTCGCCACAGAAATGGGGATTAAAGAGGAGGATATTTACATCGAAAAAACTATTTACGAAGCCTTTTTGCCGACCATTGTTCGGCTAATTCAAAATTTCCCAAAGCATTTCGAGACCGTTTTAATTTTTGGACACAATCCTACATGGACAGGACTTGCCAACCACTTTTCCGAGGAATATATCCCGAATGTACCGACCTGCGGGGTCATTAAAGTGGAATCGGCGGTAAAAGGCTGGCCCGAGTTTTCCCAGCATAACGCCCGGGTAACTGAAATTCATTTCCCGAAACAGTATTTTGATTAACTGGTTTTTTCACCCGCTTAAAATATTGAAATTCAGTAAGTTTTAGAAAAAATAATGGGACGATGCGATGGAAGATGATATTCTGTATTTCTTTTTTGGTAACCTTGGGCTGCGAAAAGCCAGAACCACCACCTTTGGACATGAAAAAGTTGGTGGACGTTTTGGTAGATATTCACCTGGCAGAAGCCGCCATGCAAAACTTGACCGCCTCAGCGAAAGATACCATCGCTGCGCGTTATTACAAACAAATTTACACCATTCACGGAGTGAAGAAAGAAGATTTCGATAGTACCTTCACCTTTGTAAAGCAACGTCCAAAACTCCTGGCAAAGGTTTATGAACGGGTGGTGGAGGAATTGAACAGAAAAAAGTTAAAAACCAATAATTGATGGCAAAGACAAAAATCCTGGTTGTCGATGATGAACCTGATATTCTAGAAATACTAGCCTATAACCTGCGAAAAGAAGGATATCAGGTAGTGACCGCTACCAATGGAGAAAAAGGAATCGAAATCGCAAAACTCGAAAAACCCTCCCTCATCATTCTCGACATTATGATGCCTCAAATGGATGGCGTGGAAGTATGCAGAACCTTGCGCAGCGACCCGGTTTTTGACAATACCATCATTGCTTTCTTAACGGCCCGGCAAGAAGACTATTCCTTGATTGCGGCCCTTGACGTGGGTGGTGATGATTATATCACCAAGCCCATTCGCCCGCGGGTCTTGGTTAGCCGAGTGAAAGCGCTTTTGCGGAGGTCCCATCACTTGGTTTCTGAAAAGGAAACCGAAATCATTCGGGTTGGTGATTTTATGATTGACCGCGAGCAGGTGGTGGTAAGAAAAGAAGACAAGAAAATCGAACTCGCTAAAAAAGAATTTGAATTGCTTCTTCTTTTGGTCAGCAAACCGGGAAAGGTGTTTTCGAGGGAGGAAATATTTAACAAAGTTTGGGGGTCCGATGTAATTGTTGGAAATAGAACGATTGATGTCCACATTCGAAAATTGAGGGAAAAACTGGGTGAAAAAAATATCAAAACGATAAAAGGCATCGGCTACAAATTTGAATTTTGATTTGAATTTCACCCATGAAGTTAGTGGGTGAAAACGCGACATGCAAGCCCATCAATTTGGTAAATCTCAACAATCCATTAAATTTTAAATCGATTTCAGCGGATTCTTCGAAAAGTCATTTAGACGGCTTTTCAGTTCGAAAATCCAGACCATTTTATTTATGCTAAAAAATCCCACACCCCAACAAATTGCAAAAGTTTGCGCCCTTTTTATTTCGCTGTCGTTAAGCCTGATGGTCTTATTGACCAAATTATTATTCCGGGAAGCCATCCATTGGGGCATGGTCCTTTTTGTTGGAATTCTCGTTTGGGGCATTGCCTACGTGGTCGTTTTATTTTATTTGAGGAAGTACATTTATCGAAAGATAAAACTGATTTACAAAAGCATTCACAAGCACAAATTAACCCTTGAAGAAAAAAATCAGGCGGTTGATGTCAAGTCTGACATCATGGATGAGGTTGAAAAAGAAGTGGCTGAATGGGCAGATAATCAGGCAAGAGAAATCGAAAACCTAAAATCGTGGGAGGAATACCGCAGGAAATTCCTCGGAGACATTTCCCACGAGTTGAAAACACCAATTTTTAACATTCAGGGGTATTTGGAGACCTTACTTGAAGGAGGCGTTTACGATAAAAAAATCAATTTTAAATATTTAAAACGGGCAGCCAAAAATGCAGAGCGGCTCAATACGATAGTGGATGATTTAGATGCTATTTCGCGCCTGGAATCCGGTCAACTCGTTTTGGAAATTAATCCTTTCGACATCCGGGAACTAGCCGAAGAAGTGTTTGAAGACCTCGAAATCAAAGCCGTGAAAAGGAAGATAAAATTGGATTTTAAAATTGGGGCAGACCAACCATACACGGTTTTGGCCGACCGCGAAAGCATCCGACAAGTATTGATGAATTTGGTGCACAATTCCATCAAATACGGGCAGCAAGGCGGCGAAACCAAGGTCGGTTTTTACGATATGGACAAATACATTTTGGTAGAGGTAGCCGATAACGGCCTTGGCATACCTCCGGAACATCTAAACCACGTTTTTGACCGCTTCTACCGGGTTGATAAAAGCCGTTCGAGAAAGCAAGGCGGTTCCGGTTTGGGTCTATCAATCGTCAAACACATCATCGAGGCGCATAAGCAAACAATCAATGTGCGAAGCACCGTAAAATTGGGTTCCACCTTTGGGTTTACGCTCGAAAAAGCATGAGCTAGGGTGGTTTTAAAGGACAATCAAAAGAAACGATTTACATGATATCGGCATCTAATATTTTAGTAAAATACAGTGAACGGGTATTGCTCGACCACATCAATCTGATCATCGGGGTACGCGATAAAATCGGTTTGGTTGGTCGAAATGGAGCTGGGAAATCCACCCTTCTTAAAATAATTGCCGGCGATATTTCCGCCGACGAGGGCAGCGTTTCCATGCCGGGAGAAGGCAGCATCGGTTTTTTGCATCAGGACATGAATTTGCCGAAAGGCAAAACGGTCCTTGCGGAAACCCTCACTGCTTTCGAAGAAGCCCAAAGGATCGAAAAACAGATCGAACTTATCCATCGTGAAATGGACCAACGAACGGATTATGAGAGCGCTGCCTACGGAAAATTGCTGAATGATTTTTCGGACTTGAACGAGCGCTTTTTGCTTTTGGGAGGCGATTCCATGGAAGCGGAAGCCGGGAAGGTTTTGAAGGGGCTTGGCTTTAAAAAAGTTGACTTCAAACGACTGACGGACGAGTTTAGTGGGGGCTGGCAGATGCGGATCGAATTGGCAAAAATACTACTCCAAAAGCCGGATTACCTCCTCCTCGATGAGCCGACCAATCACCTCGACATCGAAAGCATCATTTGGCTCGAATCCTTTTTAAAAGACTACCCCGGTGCAGTGATTGTCATTTCCCACGACAAAACCTTTTTGGACAACGTGACTACGAGAACGGTGGAATTGGAATTGGGAAAAATCTTTGATTATAAAGCACCCTATAGTAAATTTTTAACCTTGCGAGTCGAGCGGAAAGAAAAACAACAAGCTGCCTTCGTAAATCAGCGGAAGGTGATTGCCCAAAAAGAAAAAACGATATCCCGCTTCATGGCCAAAGCGACCAAAACGAAGATGGCCCAGTCCATGCAAAAGCAATTGGACAAAATGGAACGCATCGAAATAGAGCAGGAAGACACCTCAAAACTCAAAATTAAATTTCCTCCTGCCCCTCGCTCTGGAGAGGTAGTGGTGGAGGTACACAATTTGGTAAAAAATTACGAAAATTTAAGGGTGCTCAATAAAGTGAACTTTAAATTGGACAGGGGCGACCGCATGGCTTTTGTCGGACAAAATGGACAGGGAAAAACCACCTTGGCCAAAATAATTGTCAAGGAACTGGCTCCTACAGAAGGCTCCATTATGTTGGGGCACAACGTAAAGATTGGCTATTATGCTCAAAATCAATCGGATATGCTTCAAGATAAATTGACCCTGTTGGAAACAATGGAGCAACATTCGCCCCCCGAATTGCGGACGAAATTGCGAGGCATTCTTGGCGCTTTTTTGTTTAGTGGGGAGGATGTGGATAAAAAAGTCACTGTGCTCTCCGGGGGCGAACGCGCCCGACTTTCCCTCGCTTGTTTACTACTAAACCCCTTTAATTTATTGGTATTGGATGAGCCTACCAACCATTTGGACCTGCCCGCCAAAGAAGTCTTAAAAAATGCTTTGCTGGATTACGACGGGGCCTTAATCGTCGTCTCCCACGACCGGGATTTCCTCTCCGGACTGACCAACCAAACCTTGGAATTTAGAGATAGCCAACTCCACAACTATTTGGGGGATGTGAATTTTTTCCTGGAAAAACGTGCGCTCGATTCCATGCGGCAAGTTGAACTACAAAGCGGCAAAGGAGGTGGTAAAGCAGACTGCCAGAAACAGGAAATCAGTTTTGAAGAGCGCAAAAAGCTGCTGCGAAAGGTAAAAAATGCGGAAAATAAAATTGAACGGATCGAGGAAATAATTGCTGATATTGAAACACAAATGGCTGCCGAAAATTTTTACGAAAAACCTGACTGTCAATCCGTTTTGGATAAATACCATCGAGCAAAAAAAGACCTGGAACGGGTGATGGACGATTGGGAAACGGCACATCTGGCATTGGAAGAATTTGAAAGTTGAGGACATTTTATCATTTCTATGCTAAAAAGGATTCCACTTTATCATTTTTTTATACTTTTAGCCATCCTGGACTTCAGACAAAAGACTTTTTATTTTCTTCACTTTTAGTAATTGGATAATTATCATTGGAACTTTTCTAAGGGGTTTGAACCCCTTAGGCCCAACAACTCAAGGGTTTGAAACCCCTTGGAAGTCAAGTGCCGATTATTCCAGATGGCCTACTTGACCTAACTTTTGGATGTCTTTTATCTGAAATCTTACCTCAAAAGTCCGAACCAGCTATTTCTCACGTTTAAACAAAACAAAAACACATGCATCTTTCCGTTTTAGATTGGTCGCTCATTTTTGGATTTTTTGTGATTTCACTCCTCATCGGACTCGTGGTGGCAAAACAATCCGGTCAAAGTTCCTCCGAATTCTTTCTTTCCGGCCGCAACATGCCCTGGTGGTTGCTGGGAGTTTCGATGGTCGCCACCACCTTTTCTGCCGATACGCCCAACCTGGTCACGGACATCGTTCGCAAGAACGGCATAGCCGGCAATTGGGTTTGGTGGGCTTTCCTATTGACCGGAATGCTCACGGTCTTTGTCTATGCCAAGTTGTGGCGCAGGTCTGGCATTTTAACGGACCTGGAATTTTACGAATTGCGATATAGCGGAAAAGCTGCGGCATTTTTGCGGGGTTTCCGGGCATTATATCTCGGCCTGTTTTTCAACGTCATGATCATGGCCAGTGTAACCCTGGCCGCCATAAAGATTGGTGGTGTATTGCTCAATTTATCACCCCTTCAAACGGTTCTTATTGCTTCGGTTGTTACGGTTGCTTACACCTCGATGGGGGGGTTGCGTGGCGTTATATTAACCGACTTTTTTCAGTTTGCCATTGCCATGATAGGAACGATATGGGCGGCGGTTGTCATTCTGGATTTGCCTCAAATTAACGGAATCAGCAATTTATTAGAGCATGAAAATGTGATTGGAAAGCTAAATTTATTGCCGGATTTCAATAATATGGAGGTGCTAATCCCGCTATTCATTTTACCATTGGCTGTCCAATGGTGGAGTGTGTGGTATCCGGGCGCAGAACCCGGTGGTGGCGGCTACATTGCCCAACGAATGCTTTCGGCAAAAGACGAAAAGAATGCCATCGGGGCCACCCTGTTTTTTAATATAGCCCATTATGCCCTCCGGCCTTGGCCCTGGATAATCATTGCGCTGTGTTCGCTGGTCGTATTCCCGGATATCGCTTCCCTGAAGGCAGCTTTTCCGAATCTGAATTCTGGCGTAATCAATGACGACCTTGCCTACCCTGCCATGCTGACATACCTTCCCTCCGGCCTTTTAGGACTGGTAATAGCCTCTTTGATAGCAGCTTATATGTCAACCATCTCCACCCATTTGAATTGGGGGTCTTCCTACATCGTCAACGATTTTTATCTTCGATTTATCAAACCGAAAGCCTCGGAAAAAGAGCTGGTCAACGTGGGTCGACTTTCCACCTTGTTGCTCATGATTTTTGCCGCTTTAATTGCGCTCCTATTGACCAATGCGCTTCAAGCGTTCCAAATTCTGTTGCAAATAGGTGCTGGAACGGGGTTGATTTTCATACTTCGCTGGTTTTGGTGGCGCATCAATGCCTACACCGAAATAGCGGCCATGTTCATTTCTTTTTTTGTGGCCATCTTTTTTGAAATGGTGTTTCCAGAAATGTCGGCCCATTGGAAATTACTCTACGGGGTGGGAATCACGACCGTTTCCTGGATTGCCATTACTTTAATTACTCCTCCGACCGATGATTCAACTCTTCTAAGTTTTTACAAATTAATAAAACCACATAGTTACGGTTGGAAAAAAATTATTGAACAAGGCCTTGCCCAAAATGAGTTGAAAGCTGCCGATGTCACTACGGGAAAGTTACCCTTGGAATTGCTTTCCATGTTTTCAGGTATTTTCCTTGTTTATGGGGCTTTGTTCGCCACCGGATTTTGGATTTACGGGAATTTGGGAAGCGCTTTAATCGCTTCCATTGTCGCCGTTTCTGGTGCTATTGTCATGTTCCGGTCATGGGAAAAGGTGCAGGGATAAAATTTATTTTCATGTCGTTTTCTACGAAAACGATTCTTTGGTCGCCATCCCAAAATTCCCTGTCGAGAAAAGCTGTTTATGACGACAATTGGTTATAAGTTTGAAGACGTTTTGAAAAAATGCTGTTGGACAAAAATAAACCATAAATCATCCGTCCAAGGTCAAACCATTTTTCCATGGCAATTAAAGAAGGAATAAAAACGATAAAAATGCTCAACAAAGCGAGCAAAAATTTTAAAAAATCGATTATGAATACCCAAAAAGAGGAACGTTCAAAACATGCCGACACCATCATCCGCAACCATATCGTTTTCTCGATGGGGGCGGGCATTATCCCCATTCCGATAGTTGATATTTTTGCGGTCAGCGCCACCCAATTAGACATGATACGGCAGTTATGCAAGGTGTATGATGTTGACTTTTCGGAAACCCAGGGCAAGGCCATCGTTAGTTCATTGACAAGTGCTACGCTCGCAAGGTTGGGGGCGGGCAGCCTGGCAAAATTAATCCCGATTATCGGTTCGGCAGTAGGCAGCATCACCAATTCTCTTTTGGCGGGAGCCTCCACTTACGCCTTGGGAGAAGTTTTTAAAATCCATTTCAAAACAGGTGGCACCATCCTCGATTTTGACACCAACCGCCTAAAAAAATTGTACAAAGAAAAGTTTGAAAAGGGCAAAAAAGTAGCAGAAGAACTTCGCAAGCAGCAAGAAGCCAAAAAGAAAGCCATGCAGGAAGCCGCCGAAGAAGTGGTCGAAACCAAAGCGACCGAAAGTTTCGAAAAAACAGAAGCGGCAAGCGAGGTGATTGACAAACTGAAGGAGTTAGCTGAATTGAAAAAATCCGGTATTATTACGAAAGAAGAATTTGAACGGATGAAAAAAAAGCTGATTGAGGAGTTTTAATTTGTCATTGGTCATTGATTATTTGGGAAAATAGCTGATATTTCTTTTGTTTGGAAAATAGAAGCCCTCAATCATTCCAAATCAATCTCTTTATCGACAACCTTCATCCCTTCCTGTCCAACGAATCAACCCACCTCCCACCTCGCAAGGGGAACAACATCCTGCCCCGTCGTTTCACCTTTTAAAAACTTAAAATGACCGACTATTGCGATCATTGCGGCATTGTCGGTGCAGTATTCCAATTTGGGGATGAAGGTGTTCCAGGCTTCCTTTTTTCCGAGCGTCTGAAAGGCATCCCGCAGCCCCGAATTGGCGGAAACACCACCCGCGATGGCAATTTCTCCGATGCCTGTTTGCCGGGAAGCCTTGCGGAGTTTATTCATTAAAATGCTGACGATGCGCACCTGAACGGAGGCGCAAATGTCGGCCATATTTTTTTTTATAAAGTCCGGGTCTTCTTTAATTTTTCTTTTCAAAAAATATAGAATGGAGGTTTTCAAACCACTAAAACTAAAATCAAGTCCGGGAATCTGCGGTTCGGGAAATGGAAATCGCGCTCGCCCGGTTTTTGCCATTTCATCGATAAGGGGACCCGCCGGATACTCTAATCCGAGTAATTTCCCAGTCTTGTCAAAAGCTTCTCCAGCCGCATCATCGAGGGTTTTTCCGATGACCTCCATATCCAAATAATCCTTCACCAACACGATTTGCGTATGCCCACCCGATACGGTGAGGCATAGAAAAGGAAAGCCAGGATGGGGGGATTCGGCAAAATGAGCAAGGACATGTGCCTGCATGTGATTGACTTCAATCAGTGGGATATTCAAACTGAGGGCAAAGGCTTTTGCAAAAGTGACCCCTACAATAAGAGAACCCAATAATCCCGGACCCCGGGTAAAGGCGACGGCACTTATCGCTTCTTTTTTTACCCCTGCCTCCTTCAAAGCCATATCAACCACCGGAACAATATTTACCTGATGCGCCCGCGAAGCCACCTCCGGCACGACCCCTCCGTATTGCCGGTGGGCATCCTGGCCTGCCACACAATTGCTCAAAACAAGTCCGTCTTTGAAAATAGCCGCAGAGGTATCATCGCAGGATGATTCAATTCCCAAAATAATTACACTCATATATGCAATGATTAATTATTGTTTTTAAAATTTAAAGAAAATTCAACTTGCCTCTATGAGGTCAACCACCGAAGGCAACATAACGATTTGACAACCAAACTATTAACATAATTTTACCGCCTTCTTTCCGGAGCTCAAAAGTAACTTTTTTTTGATTAAACCAATCCAATATTACCAATGGTAGATACAAAAGCAAAACCCAAACCGATTCCTAAAAACTCCTCAACCACCTCACATACCTCGAAAGCCGCGAGTGGCAGCGACAATTGTATCGTTGCCAGTGAGACGGAAATTGAAGGAAATTTTTTCTCAAAACAAAACTTTAGGCTTGATGGGACCATTATTGGACACCTCAAATGCGAGAATCGCTTTGTCATGGGAGAAAACGGTCGCATCGAAAGCACTGTTCGAACAAAAGATGCGGAAATAATAGGCATTATTGAAGGTGATATTTTGGCCCAAGATTCGCTTCATCTGAAAAAACCAGCCAATATAAAAGGAAACATCACTGCCCGACGCTTGATTGTGGAGGAAGGCGCCCGTTATTTGGGAATGCGCAAGACGGGTGTAAAAGAAAAATTTATGAATCGAGTCAATTTGTAAAAACCCCAACATTAATCAAAAACTTATTTCCAATCCGTTCTTTAATTGGGTAATTCTCATTTTGATGTTTTGGACTAAAATAAAATAGGTTGCGCAAAA
>CAZJYF010000078.1:8853-11451 GCA_964549665.1 uncultured Saprospiraceae bacterium | reverse complement strand
CGGTAGCAATTCCATTTTCCTGGCAATCTTTCAATCCGTGAATCACATAAGGCGTCGTGCCGGAGGCGGCAATTCCAATTACCACATCCTGCTCGTTGACAAAATGTTCCTGTAAGTCCTTCCAGGCCAGGGTAATGTCATCTTCTGCAAACTCAACCGAATGGCGCAATGCGTAATCTCCGCCTGCAATCAGACCAATCACCCAACCCGGCGGCACCCCATAAGTTGGTGGACATTCCGAAGCATCCAAAACCCCCAAGCGGCCACTCGTCCCCGCACCGAGGTAAAAAAGCCGGCCGCCCTCTTCCATTTTTTCTACAATCAGTGCGACCAAGGGCTCTAATAGCGGAATCGTTTTTTCAACTGCTAAGGGCACCATTTTGTCTTCCGCATTGATATTGGTCAGCAATTCCCGGATGGACATTTTTTCCAGGTGCCGGAAATTGGAGGGCTGTTCGGTAATTTTTTCCATTTCTTTCATTTTGATGCAAAAGTAGTTCTACTTACAGACATAAGACAAGAGATAAAAGATTTTGCACTCAGAAATCTTCTCTTTTCTAGTGCCTTGATTCTTCTAATTAATTTTCTACTGGAAGGAAATCTAAAATCAAAAGGAATTGCTCGTTAGCGCCAATTTTCAATTAATTTCGACAATGACCATTGACTTCAATGACCAATGATTTTTTAATAACCAGGATTTTGAACCAGGGTACCCTGACTTAGGTCAATAACTCCTTGCGGTATTGGCTGATATATATTGTAGTCTTTGAAAATCGCGCCTTTCAAATAAGTCCGTTTTTGCGCTTCAACTTTCAAGTAGTTGTTGAGGGTTTCTTTTGCGATACCCCAACGGAGGAGGTCGAAGAAACGGTGTCCTTCCATTCCAAATTCCAATCTTCTTTCGAAGCGAACGGCTTTTCTGGCAAATGCTTTACTTGTCCATGGGTTATCATAGGTATTGATTTCGTAATTGGCAGCATTGGTTCCATCGTCGTTCTTAACCCAATAGTCCGGATTAGCTGCGCGTTGTCTGACCCTGTTTACATACTCCCTTGCCTTTTCGAGACTCCCCACTTCAACTTCTGCTTCCGCAGCCCACAATAGGACATCTGCATAACGGACGACGGTGTAAAAGTTTTTCACAGCCCCAGGCGTCCAACCCGAAGGACTGGAATTTTCTCCTTCATTGGCCAGATAAAAATCATTCTTTTTCGGGGAGTAGGGCCCGGCATAGGCTTGGTCCCGAATCCAACTAACACCCGGATGGTCGCCCCAATCGAGATAAGGAATTCCTCTACGTCCAACGGTATAATCCAAGCGAGGGTCCAAGGTGGCGCTGTATTCCGAAAAAGGGTCAGTTGCGGAAAGACCCTCATCATTTTTTACATCCGAATCGTTGAAGCTGTCCGGCATCGGCAAGCCTTTTTTTGTTTTGAACGCGTTCACCAGGTTTTGAGAAGGTTGGTGGAAACCACAGCATTGACTGGGACCATGGCTGTACGAGCTATTTCGAATCTTACCGTAGCCGCCATTTGCCTCCCCTTCCGAACCTTGGTTTACAGACGCCTGAATCCGGAAAATGGCTTCTTCGTTGTGGTCGGTGGTACGGAAATTATCGTGGTAATTAGGCATCAAAGTAAACTTTCCGCTTGCGATTATTTGGTCGAGAATTGGCAAAGCGGCACCAAAATCTCGTTGAAACAAATGTGCTTTTGCCAAAAAAGCCGCCGCCGCCCATTTAGTAGGTCTTCCCCCTTGACCGTTCCGTTGGGATTCAGGGAGGTTCCTATTGGCAAAATCAAAATCGGACTCCAATTGACCCCACGGAGGTCTGGAATTGTTAGTCGAACCATCTTCCGGATTTTCCAGGAGGTAGGGAATATTTCCCCAAATTTTTATCGCTTGAAAATGGTAATATCCACGAAGGAAACGGGCTTCTGCTTCTATTTGATTGGCAAAGGCTGCCTCAACAGCACCCTTCTTTTTGGCGGAAGCAAGTTCACTCAAAACTTCATTGGCATGAGACACTGCGTTGTAAATGGAACGCCAGGTGGCAAAGAGATAGGCATTTCCAGCCTTTTGTTCGTAACGTTCAATATCGTTGAGTTGTGACGCCTCTTTTTCTCCCATTCCTTTGTAAGCGTCATCGGCATAAACATCTCCATATAGCCAATTGGGGGCCATAAATTGTCCGGTTTTTCCAGCCACCCCTGCTGCCAGCTTGTCCATTGCAGCGTAAGCCTCAATAAGCAAGGATTCAAGTTGCGTTGTGGGTGTAAGAGCCGTTCCATTAATGGTCTTGGGGGGGGCTTTTACAAAGAAATTATTTTTAATGGCAATAATTAACAGGATGATTCCTGCAGCGAGGGAGACGATGTATAAAATCTTCTTTATCATTGAATTATTCAGACTGTTTAGCGTTTAAAACGTTGATTAATAGCTATTTATAATGGCGAGGGAAAGACAAATTTTGGAAGCTTAAATTATAAAGTGGTCAATTTACTATTTTAATTTGCCTTATCTTTTTAACGGAAGTTCTTTCCGAAAATGAGAGGATGGCCTGTTCCGATTTCAACAGGGTGAGCGAAAAAAATTCCG
>CAZJYF010000078.1:0-8753 GCA_964549665.1 uncultured Saprospiraceae bacterium | reverse complement strand
GGGGTTAACACCCCTTCCAATTACACAGGCACACATCAACAAATTTTTCATTCGTTCACCCTGCTATTTCAACAGAACCGGCATAGAATCAAATTTTTGATAGCGTTCCAAAGCCCAGACCTGCCGTTTTGAGTTTATGAAAATCACCTTTTTAGCGCTATTTTAGTGATATGAAAAACACTTACGATTAAAAAAGCAATTTAATTGCCTAAGATTATCAGTAGAAAAAGCACAGGTCTAAACTTTGGAATGCCATCAAACTTTTACATTGGCTGCCAACTGCAATTTAATGATTGGGCTACCGGACAGGGTTGTTTACCAAAAATGCCTTTATGAAATCATCGTTATTGCCAGCCAGAATAACCGTTCCTTTAGCGGTTTGAATTTTGGCTAACGACTTGACATCGTAAGGCAAAAAGATGCCACTTTCAGAAAACGGAACGGTCCGGAAATGACCTTCCCCATCGCCAGCCAAAAATTGACCGTAGCACGCGTCGTTGCGGGTGGTCTCGACTTCGGCAGCATACAGATTTCCAGCGACAACAATGTCTAAGTTGCCGTCCTGGTTGAAATCCTGCGCTACTATTCCGTTGATGGATGAAATTTGTACGGATGTGGGCAGCTTGCTGATTTCAAACCTTTTTCCATCTTTATTTTCAATATAACTGCTGGCAAAATCCCAGGCTTTATAATGGAGCGAGTTCTCCAAATCTTGGGGTGTATAAACATCTTCCAACGAGGCGGAGGCATACGAGTCGTAGTCTTTAAATTTGTATTTAATGGTCGGAATTTGTTCCGAAGAACATTGCCTGCCCCGCACTGGATATTGAATGCCGTGGTTGTAATACCCCAAAACGATGTCCAATCTTCCATTTCTGTCATAATCTTTTGCATACACATCAAAGGACTGTTCGGCATTTGCCTGGTATTTGTAATTCAAGCCTAAATTTCCCGCTACAAAATCCAAATCGCCGTCTTTGTCAAAATCTTCGGCAAGAATGCTGAACCACCAACCCGTCGTTTTTTCCATTCCGTAGGCATTGGTTTTATTTTCAAATGTTTTTCCATTATTTTTCAAAAAAGTAATGGGCAACCACTCACCGACAAAGACCAAATCCAATTTTCCATCCTTGTCGAAATCAACCCAAACGGCATCGGTAACAAGGCCTGCTTCCAATAATTCAGGTGCTACTTTTTCTGTGACGTCGGTGAATTTTAGGGTCCCGTTTTCCAAACCCTCATTTCTCAAAATATAACTTTTGGCGGGTAACGGGTAGGATTTGGGCACGATCCGACCGCCCACAAACAAATCTAAATCGCCATCATTGTCGTAATCGCCCGCTTTGACCCGCGAACCACTCGAGGTCATTTTGGGGAGGGCATCTTTTGCTTTTTCAAAATTCCCACTGCCATCGTTTACGTACAGGCGGTCTTGCAAGTGGGGGGATCCTTCTTTGTATTCATTGCCCCCACTGACGACATACAAATCCAAATCGCCGTCTCCGTCGGCATCAAAAAAAGTAGCTCCCAAATCTTCCTTTCCAATATCTTCTTTCCATGCTTTGGGGTCAGACTTGGCGAAGGATCCATCCGAATTTTGCAAATACAGTGCTCCGCTATTGGCTATTGCCCCTCCGACATAGAAATCTTCTAATTTATCGCCGTTGACATCGCCCACAGCCAAACAGGGACCGTTTCGGGAGTAAGCCTGTGGCAATAATACCTCTTCCTGGAAATCGTTGTATGGGTTTTCTTTGTGCTGAAAATCAATGCCCAACTCCGCAGTGGCATCGACAAATAATTTCTCGTTTGGTTCTACATTGGAAGGGGACGGAGTAGAATCTTTAGCATTTTTATAATCAATTTTTAAAATTTGATTGGCCGCCACATTCTTCAAAATTTCATGTTTCCCATCCGGCCAGGTTACGATTAATTCTTCCACTGAATTTGTAGCCCCCAAGCCGAAATGGATGATAGGCTCCATGGAGGACTGAAAACCCCGCGTCAGAGTGAGTTCCTGATATTGGATATTCCCCTTGTTTTTCAGTAATATTTTGGCACCCAAGCCAAGCGGATTTTTCTTGCTCCCTTTCAGATGGAGGTTTAAATAATTGGCCAATTTCAAATCGCTGGTTTGATTCTGAAAAACCAGCGCAGGGGCATCGATATTGTTGATGATGATGTCCATATCGCCATCATTGTCCAAATCGGCATAAGCCGCCCCATTGGAAAAACCTTTATAGTTCAAGCCCCATTCTTTAATAGCAGGCTCGAAAGCCATCCCTGAACCTTCGCTGCCCTTGTTGCGAAAAGCGTAATTATCCATCTTCTCCGAAGGCATATTTTGGGTCAGCTCCAGATTAGTAATGGTTTGTTTGACTTTGTATGGGGCCTCTTCGATTTTCTTGAAATAATCTTTATTGTTGATGTCTCGCCGCGTTCCGTTGGTAAGGAAAACGTCTTTCCAACCATCATTATCCAAGTCAACTAACAAACCCGCCCAACTCCAATCGGTCGAAGACATGCCTGCCAGACGCGAAATGTCACTGAAATGGGGCAATCCGTCGGCGGCGATACCGTTGTTGAGTTGGAGGACATTCTGCATGTATTGAAAGTGCATGCCCATATTGACCATTTCCCAAAAACCAGTCGGGTTCATGCTGGCCATGTTTGCTTTGTTGCGTCGATTGTCCTCTGGGTTCATGTCCAATTGAAAAATATCGAGCAATCCGTCATTATTGAAATCCCCGACATCATTGCCCATTCCAAAATAGGCGGTGTGTTGGGTGGTCTCCTTTACTTTTTCACTAAAAGTACCATCCCCATTATTGAAATAAAATAAATCGGGTGTAGCAAAGTCATTGGAGACGTAGATGTCGTCCCAGCCATCTTGATTAAAATCGGCGACTGTAGCGCTCAATGACAAGCCAAAATTCAAAATGCCCGCTTCCGCCGTAACATCCTCAAAGGTTCCGTCGCCTTTGTTTCGATAAAGTTTATCCGACTTTTCCGGGGCTTTTAATTCTATCAAATATCGGTAGGAATAATTTCGGGTTTTGAAACTCGTGTAAGGATAATTGGCGACGTACAAATCTAAATCGCCATCCTTGTCGTAATCAAAAAAGGTACCCTGGGTGGAACTTCCGTCGTCGGCGATACCGCTTTTTTCAGCACTTTCCGTAAATGTTGGAATGCCATTTTGGGTGGTTCCATTATTCAAATACAGCAGGTTTTTGGTGGTGGCAAATTTCCCTGAAACGCTGACATAAATGTCTAGCCAACCATCGGCGTTTACATCGGCCATGGTCACGCCCGTCACCCATCTGTCGTCTGCCCCCACTTTTGCCTGTTCGGTTATATCTTCAAAATGCAAATCGCCCTTATTCAAATACAATTTATTCTCCACCATATTCCCGGTGAAATAAATATCGGGCAATCCGTCATTATTTACGTCGCCAACTGCCACGCCGCCGCCCATGTAGATGTAGGGGTAGGTGAAATAATTGATGATTGTATCTTCTTTTAGGTTGTTGGCAAAGGCAATCCCACTTTCCTGTGGAGAAAGTTGATGGAAGATTTTGGGGATTGCTTTGGAGGGATTGCTTTGCGTCTGTTTTGTATCCTTTGTACACGAAAACAAAGAAGCCGCAAAACCAATAATTAAAATATATTTCAATCTTTTTAGCATGATCGGGTAAGGATTGATTAATGGATTTTGTGAACCTAGGGCACCAACGGTTTGCCAAATTTATGGAGGCTGTAATTTTACCGTTGCTAATCCCGAAAGGGATTGAAAATGAATAACTCCGTATGCAATGCGGGGTTTGAAAGGACGACTGCCTTAACCCCGAAGGGGTTGAATGCAGTCCAAATATTTTCATCACAAGATATTCCTTTTCAACCCCTGCCGGGTTAGGACAATCGAAGTTGCTGTTCCCCCCGATTACATCGGGGGTTATTCAAATTTAATCTCCTTTGGGATTAGGAACAATCAACAACGGTAAAATTACAGCCTCAATAAATTTGGCGGACTCATGGTGCTGTTTCAGGAGGTAAAATTAAGAAAAAAAAGGGCTGTCTAAGGTTAAAGACAGCCCCTTTTTAAGGTAAATCAACAGATATTATAAATTAATACCCTGGATTTTGAATCAAAACATCTGGACCCAAAATGTCAATTTCGTCTTGTGGAATGGGTAGATATTCGTCATTGTTAGCGGTGAAAGTTGCTCCTGAAAATGGAGACCTCAATATTGCATCTTCATGTGCCAGGTAAGCATTGAGGGTTTCAGCGGCGATTCCCCAACGCACCAAATCGTATTTTCGGTGACCTTCCTCGGCAAGCTCCAATTTGCGTTCCATGCGGACTGCTTTTCTCGCCATATCCTGGCTTGAAAAAGAGGTGTACAATTCGATCACATAATTTGCCGCCTCTGAGCCATCGGGGTTGAGAACAGGAGAAGCTTTTGCTCTTGCCCGAACCATGTTTATCAATTCCATGCCTCTGTCCAAATTGTTCAATTCAATTTCAGCTTCTGCAGCCATAAGCAATACATCCGCATAGCGAATGATGTTGTAATTCACGGCCGTGTAACCCGGCGTCCATGAACTGACATCATTTTCAGTTCCTGAGCCACCCAAGTAGTAGATGAATTTTTTGGGTGAGTAGATGCCGCTATAAGGTTGGTCGCGAACCCAATCTCTGCCGGGGTGTGGACCCCAATCCAAATACGGAATACCGCGACGACCCAAAGTATGGTCGAGTCTTGGGTCAAGATTTCCGGCATCAGGCGTGAATGGGTCGCCACTTCCCAAGCCCAAATCGTCCACCAACTCATTTGCCGGGTCGTTATAGGAACCGTCCAATAAAGGTAAACCGTTGGCATCGGTGCGGAACGTGTTTGCCAATTCAAAACTTCCCATGTCAAATCCGCAGCATCCGCCTGGCCGGGGAGGACCGGCAGTACCGTGAGGAAAATTCAAAACCAAGCCAGGATTTGCATTATTGACACTGCCCGTGTTGGCAGCGGCTTGTGAAGCAAATACCGATTCCATGCTGTTGTCGTTGGAAGCGCGAAAAGCATCTCCGTAGTACGGATTCAAACCATAGGGCTGACCATTGGCGGTTACGCCGTTGGCAATAACCTGGTCGAACATAGACTTCGCCTCAGAAAATTTATTTTGGTATAAAAATGTTTTGGCGAGGTAGGCGGCGGCAGCCCATTTATTTGCCCTGCCGGCAGCAGCTTGCGTTTCGGGTAAATTGTCGACAGCAAATTGGAAATCTGCCTCGATAAAGGGCCACAGGTCTGCTGAATTGCTCACAGGTGTTACTTCATCCCAATTTTCATCCACATAAGGGACGTTATTGAAATTCTTTTTCAAGTCAAAATAGTAATTCCCTCTCAGGAACCTGGCCTCTGCGGCAATTCTCGTTTTATCTGCCGCAGAAACACCTTCTTGGGCATTCTGAAGCAGTTTTAGCGTCGCGTTCGCACGGGCAACCCCTTCAAATGTCCTGCTATATTTGTCTTTTATAGAAGGATTATTGGTCTGAGGACTGTAGGTTTGAATTTCATTAACTTGGGATTGGTCCCCGGCGTTACTGCCTTTGTTGGCTTCGCCGCCCAAAACGCTTCCCCAAAACCAGTTGGTTGCATCTGTGTAAAAGCCGCCGCGACCCAAAAGGATGGAATAGGCAGCTATCAAAGAGCCTTCTATACCTGCTTTGGTAGTAAGCTCAGCCTCACCCAACGAACCGGTGGGCAGCACATCGAGAAAACTGTTTTTACAAGCCGTAATTGATATGATTGATATCAATGCGGTCAAGGAAATTAATTTAATTTTTTTCATAATCTTTTTTTTATTATTCACGTTTCGCTGATTTCGAAATCAAAACCCAACAATTTGAACGACTGGAAACAGTTCTCAAACTATTCTTTGGAGGGTTTCCAGCTATGATTGAGTTTGCATGCCTATTGCTTTATTACAAAAAACCACAATTTAAATCAAAAACTTAAAAGATGAATGGTAGCAAATTTACTTTTTTAAGCTTTTCCAATTCAACCTCCAAATTAATTATGATATTTTGAATGCCTATTCAGCAAAACCTGAATTATCATTTTAGAAAATTTTCACAAAAATCAAATCCAGATTAACTGGGTACCACAAACTTCATCCGGTGCCTATATGGGTTTGTCGGAATGATATCTGTGATATTATACAAAGAACTAATAATTTTTGAGGAGATTCAAAGAAATCTGGTTCCTCAATTCGCAAATAACTGACAGTTTGTGTTTTCACAAATTATTGATTATCCAAATAATTGTAAAACCGTCAACTGCTTAGGGCACTAAAATCCCATATTCACGCCAAAAGTCCAACTTCTGGTGATGGGGAAGTTCCCTAAATCAATCCCGAAACTGGTATCGGCTGCGCCACCGATGCTTGGGTCCAACCCGCTGTAATTCGAAACGGTGAACACGTTATTTACAGAAGCGTAAACCCGCAAACTGCCAATCCCCAAATGATCCAAAATGCTACCCGGAACGTGGTAGCTCAAGGTGATGTTTTGCATTCTGAAATAGGACCCGTCTTCCACAAAGAAGGAGCTGGATTGTGTGTTCGTACTGAAATTGGAAACATTTTCAAAAATCGGGATGTCACCGGTTGGATTGGCAAATGTCCATGAATTTTTCACCCGCTCGCTTATAGCAGCGCCCGGGAAAAGAGGATAAAAATCGGTGAACAATCTGGACATATTGTAAATTTCACCACCCACTGAAAGGAAACCGTAGCCTTCCACTTCGAAGTGTTTGTAGTTCAAGCGGAGCGCTATCCCCCCGGTGAAATCCGGAACGGGGCTTCCCAAGGCTTTCCGGTCAGCTAAATCAATAACGCCGTCCGGCTGTCCGGTGAGGTTCCCTTCGCTGTCAAATCCATTGATATCGGCAAAACGGAAGCGGCCGGGTGCAGCACCATCTTGGGTAGCAGCGCCATCAACTTCTGCCTGATCCTTGAAAAGACCTTGAACCTGAAATCCGAAAAACGAAGAAATGGGTTGTCCTACCTGATTCAAAATAGGTGTCACGCCTCTAAAGTTTCTACTAAAATTGGGAATATTATCGATGCCAGGAGCAAAACTTGTAATTTTGTTATCCAGGAAACCTCCGGTCAGGGTGATTTCATAACCCAGTTCTTTTATTTTCCCTTTGTTGGTAATTTGAAAATCAACCCCTTTATTCAACATGCTACCCACATTCACCGAAGGGGCGCTTGCAAAGGGTCCGGTCATGACCGTTACAGGTACTTGGAGCAAAAGGTTGCTGGTGTTTTTCCGCCAATATTCAAATCCGATATCTAATTTGCCATTAAATAACAAGGCGTCGAAACCAACATTCTTCGTTACTGCTGTTTCCCATTTTGCGGCGGGATTTCCAATGCGGGTCCGGAAAAATCCTTGTACAGCGCTGGAATTGGTCCCATTGATATCGTAACTGGATCCACCAATAGTGGTTCCAAACAAACTAAATTGATTACTGGGATTTACATTATTCGAATTCCCCATTCTTCCCCATCCTCCGCGGATTTTGAAATCATCGATAAAGCCAATATTTTTCATGAATTTCTCATCCGAAACACGCCATGCCAGGGAAAAGGCAGGGAATATTCCCGTGCGATTGCCTGCCCCAAAACGGGACGATCCATCGTGGCGAATCACTACGGAAGCGATGTATTTGCCTTTAAAATCGTAATTAAATCTTCCGAAATAAGAAGAAAACCGAACGGCAGTTCCAATAAATTCATTGACAACCTGATTACTTACGGTCGTCAAATTGACGAAGTTGGGATCCTGTGAAAATGGATTGATACCGGAAGCGGAAATAAAACGCCCTTCGCCATTGCTGAGGGCTTCCTGCCCGGCTAATAAATCAAAATTATGGGAACCTAAAGATCTTTTATAATTAATGGTCGTTGTCCAAATCCAGTCGGTATTGAACCCGGTGTTGCGAGAGAAGCCGAAGGAACCGTTGTTCTCGGAGTTCTCGTAGGTTTGTCTCGAAAAACTCCTCGAGTTGGAGGAGGTATGTCTTCCTCCAAAGCTCGTGCGGAGAACCAAGTTGTCAATGGGTTCGTATTCCACATAAACATTTCCAAAAGCAGAAGTTGAAAAAGACCGGTCATTGGCGCGCCCGTCCAATTCTGCTACCGGGTTTTGAGGATTGTTGAAACCCGGTGCTGCCGTACCTGCATAACCCCCAAATTCATCAAAAACGGGAATGGCGGAAGCCATTCTGGAGGTTGTCAAGATAATGTTTTCATCATCAGAAGAACCACTTCCTCCATTAGAACCCAACAATATGCGGGTAGAGCGATAGGTTCCTTGAATATTTTCACCAACGCGTACCCCTGGCAAAACGTCAAATTCTGTGTTTATCCGGAAAGAATAGCGCGTAAATTTCTGGTGGAGAAGAACCCCTTGTTGTTGTTGTACCCCCATACCGACGTAATACCGGTTGTGTTCACCGCCACCGGACAAACCGATATTGTGGCGATTGATTAGGGCATTCCGCGTGACGGCATTGTACCAATCCGTTCCTTGCTTATTTGTTTTTACCAATTGGTTAATAGGTCCTGCGTTCGGGTCAATATTGTAGGCTGCCGCTGCGGCGGCCAGGTCAACCGAACCAACGATTCCGGATTCTGCCCCATTCAGCAAAAAATCGGGAAGTACCGGCGTATCTCCTGTACCGTAT
>CAZJYF010000077.1:0-11470 GCA_964549665.1 uncultured Saprospiraceae bacterium | reverse complement strand
GATTCGTCTGAAAATTTTATTTTCACACATTTCTATTGAAGCATTAAGTCATTATGGCATTTAGGCATTTCCACTAAAATGGTAGTCGAACCCAAATTTTAAATTATTTCACTCTCTCACATTCTCACCCTCTCACCACTTCCGCTTCTCCAAAGACGTTACCGTCAACTTTATAAAAACGGCTGTAAGGGTAACAAAATAAATGACATCTCGAGTATCAATTATGCCGCGGCTGATGGAAGAATAATGATAATCGATGCCAATCATTTGCACAAGGTCGTCTCCCTTTCCAACGAAGATGGGTAATTTGCTAAAAAAGAAAAAACCCCAATGAAACAAAAAACATAGAAAAGTGGCGAGGATGAAGGCAACGATTTGATTATTGGTCAGCGAGGAGGTGAATACGCCAATAGCAACGAAAGACCCTGCCAGGAAAAGCAGTCCAATGTAAGAACCCATGATGGCACCGGAATCCAGGTTTCCTTTTGGCGAGCCCAATTGATAAACCGTGTAATAATAAAGCAAAGTAGGCAGCAAGGCAAAAAGGACCAACACCAGACAGGCAAAAAACTTCCCCAAAATGATTTCCAGGTCGCTAATCGGGTGGGTAGCAAGCAACTCTATCGTTCCGTTTTGATGCTCTTCGGCAAATGAACGCATCGTGACTGCCGGAATCAGGAAAACAAAAATGAGGGGGGCGATGTCGAACAATTGATTCAGGCTTGCATAGTTGTAGCTCAACAAACTCGTGTCGGGGAACACCCACATTATTAAACCCAGCACGGATAGGAAAACGCCAATGACAATGTAACCGATGAGTGAACTGAAAAAAGTGGTGATTTCCTTTCTGAAAATGCTAATCATTTGTGTTTCTTGATATGGTTCGGATTTTGAAGTATTCGGTTTCGAACTGAAAAGTGTATGGCACTCAATTTTCCAAATCAATTCCTATCGAACGGCATTATTTTACTCACTTTTCAAATAAACAGCATTCCGGTCGTCGTAAATCAGAAGGCTTTTGAATAGTTTTTCCTTCGCTTCTTCGGCACTCAATTCCTCGATGGTGGATTTTAAAATCGGGTCATCTTCAATCCATCCCAT
The DNA here is from genome assembly GCA_964549665.1 of uncultured Saprospiraceae bacterium. Lineage (GTDB taxonomy): Bacteria > Bacteroidota > Bacteroidia > Chitinophagales > Saprospiraceae > CAZJYF01. The sequence goes on along the minus strand of CAZJYF010000077.1, from coordinate 10,369 downwards.
AAAATCGGGTAAGGTAAAATCCTTTATTTCTCCGGTTTCGAAACGCATCATTTTTTTAATGAGAACTTCCTCCTCCCGGTCTAATTCGGCAGTCCGGAAGGGCAAGCCGTTCAGGGGATTATAGGCAGAAATTTTCACCTTTTTAGACCTCGAGTCGGGGTAGGCAAAATAGCAAATTTTTCCCCTCACCCGAAGGGCCGCAAAAGTAGTCAATTCCTTGTGGATGTCATTTTCCTGAAGGCGGAGATAGGGAATTCCATCGATGCTTATTGCCCAAATGGTTTTTAAATTCAGGGTGTCAGCACGTTCCATTCCTTTTTTTCGGAGGTAAGCTAGTTGAACCAAAAAGGTTTGTGGATTAACGAAATAATTCGATTCTACTTGCTCCCAACGAATCGAAGGATGATTTCTTTGAAATTCTTCAAGGCTTAAATAGATTCCATCTTCGAATTGAAAATTTTTTGTCACCCACACACTATCTTGTGCAGGAAGAATTTGGGGAAGAAGGAAAATTGATATGAAAATAATTTGTTTCAATAAAATTTGTTTTACCCGATTTTTGGGTGCAGCCACCAATTTTGAAAATACTGAGTCAAAAAATCTTTCACCATTTGTTTTCATCCAAAGCCTAAAACCCGGTTATTTTGTGGAACACATCTTCCACGCTGAATACCTCTTTATGCATTTCCAAAAGGGTCAATTTATTCGACACTGCGAAATTAAAGACATCCTCCCGAATGTCTTTTGTTGTATCGGAGAACAATTGCCAGCGATTTTTTCCCAGGGACTCCACCCTCCGGACGTTTTTAATTTTTTCCAGTAGCTCTTTTTTGGCTTTTCCCAAAAAAGCAACCGTCACCACTGACTCGCCACTCACTCGCAATTGCAGGTGCTCGATAGAATCGTTGGCAACAATTTTCCCTTTATTGATAATCAAAACCCGGTCACACAGGGCTTGCACTTCCTGCATGATGTGGGTGGAAAAAATAACGGTTTTCTCTTTTCCCAACTGCTTGATAATGCTCCGGATTTCGACCAATTGATTGGGGTCTAAACCCGAAGTAGGCTCATCCAATATCAGCACTTCCGGCTCGTGCAGCATTGCCTGGGCAAGTCCCACCCTTTGCCGGTAACCTTTTGAAAGTGAACGGATTAGCTTCTTTTGCTCATCGCCCAATCCCGTCGTTTCTATCATTTTGGCAATTTGCTTTTCTTTATTTTCAACCTTGTGAAGCCGGGCGACAAAAGAAAGGTACTCCCAGACGTACATGTCTTTGTAGAGGGGGTTGAGTTCGGGCAGATAGCCGATTCGTTTTCGCACTTCCATCGGGCTTTTCTCCACATCATATCCACAAACTTCAGCCGTTCCCTCACTTTGGGGAATAAAGCAAGTGACTATCTTCATTGTCGTCGTTTTCCCTGCCCCATTAGGCCCCAAAAAGCCCAACACTTCGCCTTTTTTTGCTTCAAAAGTGACTTCATCAACTGCTTTCTGATTTCCAAAAACCTTACTTAAATTTTTTACTTTAACAGACATTTTCTTCTATTTGTGGAGAAAGCAAAACTACTAATTTTTGTTAAAAAGGCTCAAAAATACAGCTTTGCCTTGAAGACCTGCAACACCAACGGCAGTTAAGCGGTTTGTATTTTTTGTTTATTGCGCAATTCACAACAATAGGCAGGAAGCCACGCAAGGTTTTTTCTTTTTAACTTTGTTGAGATATAGTCCTTTTGCGGTGTATTTGTAATGGTTTATCAAATTGGTTAAAGGTAGGGTGTAATTTAAAGTTGTGCTCTGTTTTGGACCCAAATTAAAATTTAAACATGCGAACATTTTTGAATTTGTGTTTTCCGTTTTTATTTCTTGGCTTCCTTGCCTGCGTGGATTCCGGCAATTCCGATACCTCCAGCCAAGCGGATGTTGCCCATTCGAATCCTATTTCGGCTAAAGCCCGGCCAACACCAAAATTGGCAAAGGGAACTGACTCCAAGAAGGCTTCTTTTGTTCAAAAAAAAATTAAAAATGAGGCTTTAAAACCCTATAAATCAAGTCAATCGAAAAAAAATTCACCAAAGGGCCCCTCTGCTCTCCAGTCCAAACCTAAGAAAAGGAAAATAATTCCAGACCACACAGGTTGGGATTATCTACTTCGAACCTTTGTCAACGATGCAGGGAAAGTCAATTATGCTGGCATTAAAGCCAAAAAGCAATTTTTGGATAATTATTTAAAGGATTTAAAGAACAAGCCACCGCAAAAGGATTGGTCCAGAAATGAAAAACTGGCATATTGGATAAACGCTTACAATGCGTTCACCGTCAAATTGATTGTCGATAATTACCCCGTTTCGAGTATCACCGCTTTGCACGGAGGAAAGGCTTGGGATGTGAAATGGATAGAAATAGGTGGAAAGAATTACAGTTTGAACAACATCGAAAATGACATTCTGCGTCCGGAATTTAAAGAACCCCGCATACACTTTGCCGTCAATTGCGCCGCCAATTCTTGCCCTCCCCTGCTCAATAAAGCTTGGACGCCGAATTCTTTAGAGACTTATTTCGAACAACGGGGCAAAGTTTTCATAAATGATCCGAAATTTAATAAAATAAGCGCCCACAAGGTGCAGATTTCTAAAATTTTCCAGTGGTATGCTGCAGATTTTGGCAACCTAATCGCTTTCTTGAACAAGTATTCAAAAGTCGATATTGACCCCAAAGCCCAGGTGTTCTATTTGGATTATGATTGGGCTTTGAATAAAAAATAGAAAAATGGTATTAAGGCAGTAAGGAGTTGACTCCAAGTCACCGCCTTTACCTGTCCTTGCAGTTTTGGGGCAAGCCCATAAGCCGGTTCAGCGAATTCCGCTTGACCGGCTTTTTTATATGGGAAATTTCCTCTTTATCACCTCTGAAATGAATATTTTCCATCGAAATTTATTTAACTTTTACAAATAATGAATTTTTATTATATATTTGGCAAGATATTTTCTTATATCCAATTAAATCAAATAGTTAGAGATGTGAGTTTGAAAATAAAGGCGACAAGAATATTTATGACCTTCCAATATAATCGTGGAGCCTAAAACCCAATTCACACCTCCCGTAAATCATCCCATAACAAAAAGCGATTTAAAATGCACAAATTATTCACTCCCCTTGTCCTGGCATTAGCTTTGCTTGGGCATGGCAATTTATTTTCCCAGGAACAGACCCCAGTCTCAAAATATGGCTTTTCAGCCAGGGTATTGTTCATTGATTTCGGAACAGTCAATAATAGAGATTCCCTGAATATTTCGAATGGTATTGAAGTCACCCTTTCCAGGAGGTTTAACGATTTTATTAATATCGCCGTTCCCGCCAAATTGGGGCTTGCCAACATTGAAAACAACCAAAGCAAGACGACTTTTTTCAGCATGGATATTATTGGGCAATTGCACTTTACCCGAAAAGACGTGCGTCTTCGGCCTTACGCTTTCAGTGGAGCTGGTTTGGCCATCGAAGACCGGGACGGAACCTCCAACGTCCAAATTCCGATTGGGCTTGGATTGAATATCAAAGTCGGAGCGAACTCCTACATTACGATGCAGGGCGAATACCGGGAGTCCATTGAAAAACACCGCGATCAGGTGCAATTTGGTATCGGATGGCATTTTCAGTTAGTCCCAGGTCAAAAACCAAAAGAACTGCCCAAAGATACCGACGGCGATGGCATTTTAGATGACGCGGATGAATGTCCCAACGACATTGGCGTAGCAGCTACTGCGGGCTGCCCCGATAAAGATTCAGACGGCGTAGCCGACAAAGACGATGCCTGTCCGGAGGTGAAGGGGACGGTTGAGAACAAAGGCTGCCCCGACCCCGCAACTATTGATACGGACGGCGACGGTATCGTAGATGCAAGCGATGAATGCCCGGAAGCGGCAGGTCCTTTGGCGCTGAAAGGCTGCCCCGATAGCGATAAGGATGGCGTGGCCGACAAAAACGACGAATGCCCCAACTTGCCCGGATCGGTGGAAAGAAAGGGCTGTCCTTCAAAAGATTCTGACAAAGACGGGTTGGTTGATGAAAAAGACGACTGCCCCAACATCGCCGGTTTGATTACATTGAAAGGTTGCCCGGATTCGGATTTGGATGGTATTCCCGATAAAGATGATGACTGCCCCAATGAAGCGGGTTCGGCTATCGCCAAGGGCTGCCCCGATGCCGACGGCGACGGCGTGCCGGATGCCAACGACAACTGCCCCAACAAAGCTGGCCCCGCCTCAAATAAAGGTTGTCCCGACATCAAAAAGGAAGACAAGGAGACCTTGGAATTTGCTGCCAAAGCCGTCCAATTTGAAACGGGAGAGGCAACGCTAAAAGCCGAATCTTTCACCATCCTCAATCAAATTGCTGACCTCCTAAATCGCTATCCAGACTATAAACTCGAAATTAGCGGGCACACTGATGATGTCGGACATAAAGAAAATAATCTGGCATTATCGGAAGAAAGGGCAAAATCTTGCTATGAGTACCTCCTGTCAAAAGGGGTGGCTCCATCAAAAATGAGTCACAAAGGTTATGGAGAACTGAAGCCCATCGCAAGCAATAAAACAAAGGAAGGGCGTGAAAAGAATCGACGCGTGGAATTTGAATTATTGTTTAAATAAATCGCACCGTTGATTGGTTGGTGACATCAACCAATCAACTTTCCTTTTTTTTGTATTTTTCAAAACCCATCTTTTCCAGTTGGGCACATTTTTTCGCGACGCTTTCCGCTAATTCTTCTTTGTACTGCTGCAAACGGGCGAACAAAACCGAATCGTGGGTACCCAAAATTTGGGCTGCCAGGATACCCGCGTTTTTAGCGGCGTTTAGGGCTACTGTTGCTACTGGGACGCCCTTCGGCATTTGCAAAATGGAAAGCAGGGAGTCCCAACCGTCGATTGAGTTGGAGGATTTTATCGGCACCCCGATGACTGGCAGAGGGGTCAACGATGCAACCATTCCAGGCAGATGTGCAGCGCCTCCTGCTCCTGCAATGATAACTTTGGTGCCGCGAAGGTGTGCATTTTTTGCAAACTCAAACATCCGTTCCGGGCTTCGGTGTGCTGAGACAATGTCGAGTTCAAATTCCACATCGAACACTTTCAAAATTTCGGCAGCCTGCCGCATGACCGGCAAGTCGGAATCAGAACCCATGATGATGCTGACCATAAGTTGGAAGATTTTTTTTCTTTTTCAATTTCAACATTTTTACAAACCGTTTCGACGAATTCCCCATTTCCATTCCCCCTATTTTCACAAATGTAGGGAAAGTGCCTTACATTTGCTCAAAGTTCCATTTTAAAAAAATCTGACTTATTCAGGTCATTTTTTTAATCGACAAACACCAATATTCGCAAATTTTCAATTTCTAATTATGATAAAAATAAATAATCTGTCCCAGATATTATTTTGCTTTCTTATTATTATGGCGGCTTGTGGTCAACTCACCGAAGACGAGAAATTCGACCAGTTTTTCCAACAATACGAAAAAATGAGCGCCAAGCAGATTTTCACAAATTTAGAAACGGGCCCTTCCAGGACCATCCCCAAAAGTGGGTCTTACGAAAACGAACTCCAGTCGGCTATTTCGATTTGCGATAAAGATCTCGACAAACTAGATAGTTTCGATTACAAAAAACTGAGCCCTGAAAACCGCAAGAAATGGAAGGAGGTATTTTCAGAATTGAAAGAGCAGTTGAAAAAAATCGAGAAAAAAGCTGCTGCCATCAAGCCATCTCCAAAATTGAAAATCAAACCCAATGGCGTGGAGGAATAATCTTCAGTTTTGTGATTATTCTGCAGAATTGCATTCACATCAACTTCAAATTTCTCCAACAATTTTGCCTAACAGAATGTAAATGACATCCTTCCATCAACCGCTTAAAATACGTGCTTTGTTAGTTGTTTTTATAATACCTGGAAAGGCTTTGATTTGCAAATGGTTGGTAAACAAAAAATCCCCTATTTGGGTAAAAGAGGGGGCCGGGGGAATGGTCATGTAGCAATTAAAAAAAGTAAACATTTTCAAAACCAAAAAGCAACCTCAAAAAATTTCTACCTTTCTGTTTTTTACCGAAAGCTAAGCTTATGGATGATTCTCTTTTAAAAAACCGCCTTAAATCCTCATTTCCGGAGCTCTGCCAAAATAATCTGCTTGAGGAAATTTGCGAAAAGGGGCATTACATGGTCGTTCCTGCGGAGCAGCAAATTTTAAATGAAGGGAATTTCATTAGCGAAATTCCGCTGGTTTTTAATGGCTCCATCAAGGTTATCCGGGTGGACGGCGAAGGGAACGAGTTATTTTTATATTACATCAAAGGAGGTGAGAGTTGTGCTATTACCTTGTCCTCCTGTTTGAAAAAGGAGAAGAGTTCTGTGAAGGCCATCGTTCAGGATAAAGCCGAACTGATTGCCCTTCCGGTGGAGTCGGTTTACGAATTTGTTCGAAAATATCCAACTTGGAATGACTTCATACTGGCTACCTTCAATACCCGGTTTGATGAAATATTGGAGGTGTTGGACGATGTATGTTTCCACAATACCGACTTCCGGTTGGTGAAGTATTTACAAGGCAAATCCAGTTTATTGAGTACCAAAATTCTGAACATTTCTCATAAAGAAATCGCAGCAGATTTGAACACTTCCCGAGAGGTGGTTTCCCGTTTGCTCAAGCAATTAGAAGCCAAAGGGGCTATTGAATTGCAAAGAGGCCGTATCCAAATAAACGACCTAGACGCTTAGTGAGTAAAGGTGTTTAAATTTCCTCTCTTTCAGTTGACACCATTAATTGAATATTAATTCTTTCCTATTAGCAGGGAGATATTCCAAAATTTCATCCTTGAAAGAACTTTTTTTTTTATTTTTTTAAGGAATTTTTTCTTCCTATGTGACAAAAGTCACCCACTTCAATTTATATACTGACTATTTTTGTATATCTGAAAAATTTAACCAAATCGGTCAAATTGCTGATTGTCTGTTTATTATGCGGGGGCATCGCCCTGGTAATTGGTTTATTGATACAATATTATCAAAGCTGAAAAGGGGCAATCATTAGTTAAGAGGGAAAGGAGAAAGCTGCTTCAGACATAGGTTTTTATGAAACTTGTTCTGCTTTTCGATAAAATTTTTGAATGAACCAAAAACAAAATGAATTATGAAAAAAAATATGTCATTCGCGGATAGAATTATTCGTATCGTTCTAGCCATCGTTTTTGGAGCACTTTATTTTACCGGTAGCGTTACAGGAACGCTAGGTATTGTTTTGCTAATACTCGGTGCAATATTCGTCCTGACATCCTTGGTCAGTTCATGTCCTCTCTATTCTTTAGTCGGTATCTCCACTTGTCGTGCTGAGGGGGCGAAATAATTGGTTAGAGTCGTTATTGAAAAATCAATAATTAGCCTTGGCAGGAAATTATTAGCACTTAAAGACAACTTAGCCTTTTAATTGCAGCGTATCTGCAAATTCTCCAAACATTAAACACGAATTGCAAATAGTTGTCCATTTGAGCTAATAATGCCTTTGAATTACACAACGGGATGCTGTCATTCTTGGGACTGTCGGGGCTTTTTCTTTCTTCCCAATTTTAACCCCAAAATTTTTTCCTCCCCTTTTTTTTCTTTCTACAGGAAATTTTTCAACTTCATTCAATTAAAGGATGGAGTTTCCTTACTTTGTGTCAGGATAAATTGAAAAAGGAAAAAAATTTAATTCTTCCCAAATGGCAAAAGCTAATATCCTGATTATCGATGACGAACACGACATTCGCAACCTTCTTTCGCGAATCATTCGCCTCGAGGGCTATGAAGTATTTCAGGCTGAGACCGGAAAAAAGGGATTGAAGCTTTTGCGGCAGGAAAAAATCCACACGGTTGTTTGCGACGTAAAATTGCCTGATGCCAATGGCGTGAATTTGGTACCGGTTTTGAAAGAAACGCAACCCTCCTGCGAAGTGATTCTTCTAACTGCTTTCGGGACTATTTCGGATGGGGTCAATGCCATCAAAAATGGCGCTTTTGATTACATCACGAAGGGAGATGACAACAACAAAATTATTCCTCTCATTAACAAAGCGGTAGATAAAGCATTGCTTCAATTCAGGGTGAAGGAGTTAGAAGAAAAGGTGAGCGCGCGCTATCGTTTCGACAGCCTAATTGGAAAATCTCAACCCATTCTTCGGGCAGTAGAAATGGCCAAAAAGGTCGCAGCTACCGATACAACCGTTCTTCTGACCGGGGATACAGGAACGGGAAAGGAAGTCTTTGCCCAAGCCATTCACTACGAAAGTGGTCGAAAATCACAACCTTTTATCCCCATCAATTGCAGCGCCATCGGGAAGGAAATACTTGAAAGTGAAATGTTTGGACACAAGGCAGGTGCTTTCACCGGAGCAAATAAAGACAAAATTGGTCTTTTTGAAGAAGCCAATGAAGGCACCATTTTCCTCGACGAAATAGGAGAAATGGATTTAATTTTGCAAGCCAAGCTGTTGCGGGTTTTGGAAACAGGGACTTTCCTAAAAGTTGGCGAAACGAAGGAAACGAAAGTGGATGTCCGCATCATTGCGGCGACCAACCGGGACCTTCAAAAAGAATCAGAAAAGGGCAACTTCCGGCTCGATTTATTTTATCGCCTTTCCGTTTTCAATATTCATTTGCCCTGCCTACAGGAACGCAAAGCCGATATTCCCTTACTGGCCAACTTTTTTATTCGTCTTCTCACTACCCGGATGAACAAAAAACCTATGAAAATGGCTAAAGATTTTGAAAAAGCGCTCGTCGTTCATAAATGGAAAGGGAACATCCGGGAATTGAAAAATGTCATCGAACGGGCAGTCATCCTCGCGGGTAGCGATACACTTACTACGGATTGTATGCCCTTGGATTTCCTCTACGACACCAATTCTTCCAACCCACCCGACAGCCTTAAATTGGCTGCAATGGAAAAGATTCATATCCAAAAAGTGCTCGCCTTCACGCGCGGAAACAAAACCCGCGCCGCCGATTTACTCGGCATCGGGGTGACCACATTGTACCGCAAAATCGAAGAGTTTAAGCTTTCCTGATTTTTTGCAAAAAAATTCCTTTCTGAAAATTCATCCGATGATTTTATTTTGCATTGCGAATTGACGCCATTCGTTTTTGCATGCCCCTTTTGCTAACCCTACCAAAATGGAAAAGAACCCCTCCATTTTGGTAGGGTTTTTCTTTTCCGTTTTTTGGGTATAAAATTGTTTCTTGATATAAGTGGCTTATTAACAAATACTTACGAAGTAATTATAATAAAATGATTTTAAAGGCCCAACTTTTGGCATACTCAAATTGCAATAGCTTAAGGTAAAATAATAACCAATGGAAATCGCACTGTTTTTTATTAATCTGTTCCTGACATTCCTCTTTTTCATGATTATGAATATGCTGAATGAACCGGAATCCAATTAATTCAAAAGAGAACAAAAACCAGCCCCAAAAACCATTTTTTTAAAAACCGATTACTTTAACTAAAACCACTCAAACCTTTATGAGCACGATTGAATTCAGTAGTCATTTCGATCAGCTTCAGAGCAAGCTTTTACCCTTTGCTTACCGACTGACGAACAACCTCGACGACGCTAAAGACCTTATTCAGGAAACTGCCCTGCGGGCGTTCAACAACAAAGAGAAATTTGAAATCGGAACGAATTTTAAAGCCTGGGTGCAAACCATCATGCGCAACACTTTCATTAACATTTATCGCAAAAAGAAAAACCGGCAAACATCCTCCGAACCCGGCGACAGTTATGTTTTCATAAATAATAAAAATGCCGTTGACAACAGTGCGGGTTCAGCTATCATGATGAGTGAACTCGGCACCATTATCAATGCCCTTGACCTCAACTACCGAAAGCCTTTCATGCTTTTTTTCCAGGGCTACAAATATGAAGAAATTGCGGAAAACATGGGTCTGCCAATAGGCACGGTGAAAAGCCGCATATTTTTTGCCCGCCGCAAATTGCGCGATTCAATCAATTATCACTATTCCTACGACATAACCATGAATTGAGGAATAGGACATTTTAGCCTAAATGGTTGGAAGCGCAAAATTCGGGAGGTTATTATTATCGCTCCCTTATGAAATATCAGGCTTCCCATCCTTTTGGAAAACCAAATGAAAGCCACTTTCCCGCTGGCAAAAGAATTTAGGGATGCTTTACGTTACTTTCAAAATGTTTTTGTCTGATGTAATTCGGACAAGAGCATTTTTTTTTATAGGGTTGGGGAAAATTTCAAAAAAAGAAATGGCTTCAAAGAATGGCACTATCGCAGCCGAACCTTTCAGTTGTTCAGAACCTCTTAATTTAAAAA
>CAZJYF010000076.1:0-11542 GCA_964549665.1 uncultured Saprospiraceae bacterium | reverse complement strand
TGGAAACTTCAACTATCAACCGCTTTTTAATTTATGGCGAGAAGGCTTGCGACATGGGGTTATCTGGCTTCAGCCAATATCCGGGTTGTCAGTTTGTCCTCGTTTTAAAAAATCCATTTGCTGAAATTGATGGCTTAACGTGAAGGAGACTACTTCCTTCCATTGTCCGGGTGCTTAACTGCTATTGAGCAAATTGTAAATTCTCCCTTCGTTTTGTAAACTTGCACCTTCATTTAAAACTCTTTCAAACGCAAACTATGGAACTGTTACTCCCGAACTTTGCAAGCCCTGAAATATGGATGAGCCTGCTAACTTTGACTTTTTTGGAAATCGTCCTCGGAATAGATAACATCATTTTTATCTCCATCGCTTCGAGTAAACTCCCTGAAAATCAACAAGCTAAGGGAACCAATATCGGACTGCTTTTGGCTATGGTTTTGAGGATCGCCTTGCTTTTTGGCATTTCGGCGTTGATTGCCATGGAGCAGTCCTGGCTGAAAATTAGCACCACTTGGATTCACGCCAACTTTTCCGGGCAAAGCCTGATTTTGGTGGCCGGCGGTCTTTTCCTCTTGTACAAAAGCACCTCTGAGATTCACCACAAACTGGAAGGAGAGGGACTGGGAGAAGAAGCCGGCGCCACAAAGAAAAAAGGAGCTTCCCTCAAAAGTGTCATCCTGCAAATCACCCTCATCAACATCGTTTTTTCGTTCGATTCCATCCTGACAGCAGTAGGGATGACCAATGGGTTGGCAGGGGCTTTAGTCATTATGATTATCGCCGTCGTGCTTTCCGTTTTGATTATGATGCTCTTTGCCGTGCCCGTAGGTCGCTTTGTCAACCGGCACCCGACCATTCAAATGTTGGGAATGTCTTTCCTCCTCCTGATTGGTTTTATGCTGATAGCCGAAGGGGCGCATTTGGCGCATTTGAATATCGCCGGTTCTGAGATTGGAACTGTACCAAAGGGCTACCTCTATTTTGCCATCACCTTCTCTCTTTTGGTTGAGTATTTAAACATGCGCCTGCGAAAGCATGAAAAGCCAATCCAACTGCACGGTGTGCAGGAGGAAGCGGTGCGAGAGGGTATCATAGAAGAATAAAAGATTTTGTGAAAGTGGGGTAGGGTTATTATGTAACGGAAAACCGGGAGGATTGGATCTACTGCTCACTCCGATGTCCGGAGTTTGCTGTCAAATTAAATAAGCACTGATAGTTGAAGTTTCTAAATTTCAACTGCATTTCCGGCACGTCTCCTGACGTGCATTAACCGCTCCAATGAAAAACTACTCCATCAACTTCAACGCCTTTTCCACCTCCGTGACCGGAAATTTGCACACCTTGTTTTGGCAGACGTAAATCATCGTTTTGCCTTCCTGCAATTTATCTTTCAGCAGTTCGAGGCTTCCCTCATTTTTGCCGCCTAAGAGAATGGCATCGGGCAGGTAATGTTGCATAAGGGCGTTCCGTTTGGCTTCGAAATCGCTTCCGATAATGGCTACCTCGTAGGGCGGTTTGACCAAATCGAGGAAGAGACTGCACCAATTGGAGAAAAAATTCGGCTGTGAACTATCGATGATGGTAGCTGAAAGATTGAGCATCAGTTGCTTTGCTTTTTCGATATATTCCGGTTTGTAAAAGTAAAGCCCAAGCGAATAAAGCGCTCTTGCCATGGAAGAATTCGAACCGGGGATCACATTGTCCGACACCTCCATTTTGCGGGCGATTAAAGGCGGGTCGAGGTCGGAAGTGTAGTGGAACATGCTCGAGGTTGGGTCGCTAAAATGTAGCAAAACATAATCTGCCAACTCCTTCGCTTTATACAGCCATTGTTCATCGAAGGTTACTTCGTAAAGCCCGATGAAAGCCGTGACAGTGAACGCATAGTCGTCGAGGAAGCCATTGATAACTGATTTGCCGTCCTTGTAATTCCGGTTGAGACGATTGCCGTCGTGGAGGATTTTGTGGAGGATGAAATTTCCGTTTTTCAGGGCGGCATCGAGGTATTCTTTTTTGCCGAAGGCTTGGTAGGCATCCACATAGCCCTTTAGCATCAAGGCGTTCCAGGAGGTCAAAATTTTATCGTCCAAGGCGGGGCGGACGCGCGAGGAGCGTTCTTGGAACAATTGGTCCTTTGCCTTGGAAATTAATTCATCCAATTCTTCCACCGACAGCTTGTATTGTTTGGCAATTTGGGAAGCGCTTTTTCTCCGGTAGAGGATGTTTTTGCCGGCTTCCCAGTTTCCTTTTTCTTTTACTTCGTAATAGGCATCGAAAATTTCTGCCGTTTTCGGGTCGCCCAAAATAGTTTCGATTTGGGCTTTTGTCCAGACGTAGAACTTCCCCTCCTCGCCGTCGCTATCTGCATCGAGAGAGGAGTAAAATCCTCCTTCGGGAGAGGTCATCTCGCGTTTGATAAATCCCAGGGTTTCTTCTACGACCTTTTTGTATGCCGGGTTTTTCGTGAGTTTCCAGGCTTCCGAAAACAGGCTGACCAATTGTGCGTTGTCGTAGAGCATCTTTTCAAAATGGGGTACAATCCATTCACTGTCGGTGGAATAGCGGGCAAAACCGCCTCCCAAATGGTCGTAAATGCCTCCTTTGGCCAAGTTGTCCAGGGTTACCTTTACCGCATCCAATGCTTTTTGATTGCCGGTCAGGTGATGATATTTCAAAAGAAATTCGTAATTATTTGGCATTGGAAATTTGGGACTTCCCACTCTGCCGCCTCTTTTGAAATCAATATTTTTTAAAAAATTGGAGGCTATTTTATCCAAATCGCTTTTGGCAAAAACTTTTTCGCCGGCGATATTTGGCATTGTTTCGTTGGTCTGAATGCCTTGAGTGAGTTGGGCGGCGTATTGTTCCAATTTTTCGGGTTCGTCTCTTCGGAGTTTTATAAAATGCTCGAGGACATTGACCCAATCTTTTTTCGGGAAATACGTTCCCGCCCAAAATGGTCGCCCGTCCGGCAGGGCAAAAGAATTCAGCGGCCATCCGCAGCCCCGTCTCGAAGCCAATTGGCAGGCTGCCATATATACATCATCGACATCTGGTCTTTCTTCCCGGTCAATTTTGATGCAAACGAAGTTGTCATTCATGATTTTCGCCACGGCAGTATCTTCAAAAGATTCGTGTTCCATTACGTGACACCAATGGCAGGCCGCATAACCGATGCTGATGATGAGCATCTTGTTTTTTTCTTTGGATTCTTGCAAAGCTTCCGCCCCCCACGGCTGCCAATCGACCGGGTTGTGGGCGTGCATCAGCAAATAGGGGCTGCTTTCGTGGATGAGTTTATTGGTGAATTCGTGGCTTTCTTCCTGCGCATTACCACTTGGGGAAGTGCATCCGAAAATTAAAACCAATAGAAAAAAGAAAGAAATCCGAAAAAGTTGCATGGTGATTCTTTTGATTAAAAACTGCAATTCGGGGATAAACCATTGTTTGGAAATCCTATTTGAAAAAGGTGCGCAAACCTACACTGAATTAATGAAATTTAAAGGATTTTGTTTTTATAAAAAATTTTCCAGCTATGCTTTGGGAAAAAGGCTGGTTAAATTCGATGGAGGATTTTAAAAAATAATCCCTTCAAAAGAAAGGAATCAAGAAAGGACTTAGCGCAATTTTAATTCTATAATTTTTTTTGAATTATTTCAATGTGGTAATTTTTTTTTTACTTTTAGCGAACTTAAAAATAAGCAATGCTCTTTTAAATTTGGTTTGTTCATAAAATTACCTGCTAAGTTTGGATACTTCCAATTACCTTAAATTTTTAGACCATGATCAAAAAATGGAGAAGGTTAAACGGTCAACGAATTGAAATACCTATCAAAAAGGCAGTCGAAAATGCAATCATTAGGGAACGTCAGGCTGGCTTCCGGCTGAAAGTATGCATCGGTACGGATTCTCAGGTGCGTAGCGGGGTGATAGAATTTGCTACGGTGATTGTTTTTTTGCGGGAGAAGAAAGGTGGTTTCATGTATATCCACAACAGCAAAACGACCAAACCCATGGGTTTGCGGGAAAGAATGATAACAGAAGTAGCTAAATCAGTGGAAGTGGCCTACGAGTTGTGCGATTTATTAGATACTTTCCAGGTGGCTTTGGAAGTCCATGCCGACATCAATACCGACCCCCATTTTCAATCGAATGCCGCCCTGAAGGAAGCAATGGGCTATATCCTCAGCATGGGTTTTGTCTTTAAAGCCAAACCCGATGCATTTGCCAGTACTTCATGTGCCGATAAAGTAGTGTGACTTGAGGCAGGTAGGGTAGGCCCAATAATTCGTCCACTTTTCGTTGAGGGTTGAGGTTGTTGCGAAGTTCTGATTATCTGAACTTTTCGACAATCTCAACCCTCAATTTTTTAGAATTGGCGCTTGATTATTTCAAGTTCCTCGTTCCCAAAATTTGACTAGCGGGAAGGATAATTCCAAATATTGATTAATCTTGCTTTTTAATGAAAAGCAAAACGTTTCAATTCGTTTTTTTGCTGTTGCAAATTGCTGCCGTCTCCGTTTTCGTTGGAAGAGCATGGCAACATCTCTTTTGGGATGCACCTTACCGCGTGCTGCTTTGGGATGCGAATTTAATGGCAAACTTGGTGGAGAAATTGACCTCTTTGAGTTGGGGGGATTACGTCGCAAGCCCTTCGGTGGATGCAGCCATTCAGGCGAGTATTTTTTTTAGTGGAATTTTTTATCTTTTGTGTGCTTTGGCCGCCGTTTTCATAAGAAAATTACCAATTATCAGCCGCGTTTTTCTGCTTCTTGGTTCGGCCGGACTTGTTTTTTTGGCCGGGCTCTACCTAAAAGAAAAATTTTACCACTTTGGTCAGTTTTTTGAATTTTCGCTTCAATTTTCAAGTCCGCTGTTTCTGTATTTTGTTGCCAGGCAAAAGAAAATTTCAGGGAAATTGGTGTTTTGGATGAAAATGGCGATAGCAGCGACCTTCATTTGCCACGGTTTGTACGCAGTTGGCTATTATCCGAGGCCCGGAATTTTTGTAGAGATGACAATCAATATTTTGGGTGTCAGCGAAACGAAGGCCATCCGGTTTTTGATGGCAGCAGGCTTCCTTGATTTTTTGGTTGGTATCGGCATTTTCCTTCCTAAAAAAGTGGCAATTCCCTTTCTCGTCTACGCTACCTTTTGGGGTCTTGCTACTGCCCTTGCAAGGGTTTGGGGGAATATTTATCCGGGTATGGTATTGGAAAGTTTACATCAGTGGCTTTTCGAGAGCGTTTATCGTTTGCCTCAATTTTTAGTTCCCTTGGCAATTTTTGTTTTAATCCGGGAAGAATTATCACGAAAAAAAGCCCGCAATGACTTGTGAAATCCAAAATTACTGAGTGAATATTTCCCGTCAAGGTGGAAATAAACTGGACGTAATTACAGCCTTCCCAATCGAATTTCCTTAAACATCCGAATGGCTACCCAGTACTTCGTCGGGAAATTTTTTGCTGAAGTGATATTTTGCCAGATTTTCTATCGGTCGTTTAATGATGATGCCAAGATGCAAGCCCTTCTTTTTCAAGGTTTCGTTCAAAATATTTTTGAAATAAAAGGCAACCGAACCAACAAAATGGATGGGGAGGCTTCGGTGATTATCATATTTGCAAACGTGCCTTTTGATGAAAGAATCAAAGGATGCTTCAATCAGGTTTCGGATATAAGGGTGCGTTTTGTTTTGTGCAATGAATTTTCCAAAAGAAGCCATATAAACGGCAGGAGTTGGACTCCCGTAAATTTTATCGAGCAATTCCCGTTTTCCTCCGGGGCATAGTTTCTCAAATTTTGGAATTAAGTCGGCTGGCATCTCTCTATAAAAATAACCCCGAATCAATTTTTTCCCCAGATGGGACCCACTTCCTTCGTCCCCAACAAGATAGCCTAAATTGGTAATATTATCCACCTCTTTTTTGCCGTCGTAAAGCAGAGAATTCGACCCCGTTCCGAGGATGCAGGCAATGCCGGGTTTATCGCCGCAGGTAGCTCGAGCGGCACCTAACATATCGTGTTGTACTTCAATTTTGGCGGTCTTAAATACTTGTTGCAAAGCACTTTCTACTACGTGATTTCTTCCCATGTCCCAACAGCCCGACCCGTAGTAATAAACCTCCTTTGCCTCATTGGCTAAAACTTTGTCAGCCATTCCATTTTCCAGGGCTTCAACGAGCACGGATTTTTTGTGATAATTGGGGTTAAACCCAATGGTGTTGAGTTCAATGGCCGAACCATTTTTTTCAATTATCCTCCAGTCAGCTTTGGTGGATCCACTATCTGCAACTACAAGCATATACTGTGAATTTGGTGTATTATTCTGGAGTAGAATTCGGGGTTTTAAGAGCAGAAAAAATAATTTTTAGCTACTTTACTGCTCGAAAATTCTATTTGGGCAATTGGATATAAATACAAAGGTAGTGTAAAGCAAACACTAACGGAAAGGATTTAATGGGAATTTACAGATTTCTGCCGCATGGAAGTTTGATTTTCCATTTCACCTCCCAAATTTAATCTTTATCAAAGTGCGTTGGGGCCCTTTTTATTGGACTTGATTGCCTGCAGGTAACCAAAAAGTTTCAATCAAAGTTTCTTTGCCTCGATGCGAAAATTCCATTAAGCTCCCAGTGTCCGAAGGTTTTGTTTTTCTTTTATCTCGCTCCGGTTGCAGAACACCTGAAGGTGTAGAAATTCTTTCCTGAACTCATGTTGCAAGTTGTTGGGAAGGAAGGGATGCAAAAGCCGGCGGTTGCGTCGAATGTCGGTTTATTGAAGTTCATGACCCTTACCCTTCCACCGATTCGTGCATCAAAAAGGCTTTCAAAAAACCGTCGAGATCTCCATCCAAAACGGCATCTGTCTGGCTTGTTTGATAACCGGTTCTATGGTCTTTAACCCGGCGGTCATCGAGGACATAACTACGGATTTGGGACCCCCATTCGTTTTTCATTTTCTGGGCTTCCACTTTTTCTCTTTCGGCCTGTTGTTTTTTTAATTCCAACTCGTAAAGGCGGGATTTCAAAAGTTGAATAGCTTTCTCCCGGTTCATGTGTTGAGAGCGTTCCTGCTGACATTCTGCTACCAGACCGGAGGGGAGGTGTCGTACCCGTACGGCAGATTCCGTCTTGTTGACGTGCTGACCGCCGGCACCACTAGCGCGAAAGGTGTCCCATTCCAAATCGGACGGATTGATTTCAACCTCGATTCGTTCATCCACCAGGGGATGGACAAAAACAGAAGAAAAAGATGTCATCCGCTTCCCCTGCGAATTGAACGGACTCACCCGGACTAGCCGGTGAACGCCGTTCTCACCTTTCAGAACACCGTAAACAAAATCGCCATCGATTTCAAGGGACACCGACTTTATTCCCGCTACTTCCCCCTGCTGCAGGTTGAGTTGCTTTACTTTGAATCCGCTTTTCTCGGCCCACATGGTGTACATTCGAAGTAGCATCTGGGTCCAATCACAACTTTCCGTGCCGCCTGCCCCAGCATTTATTTCCAGGATTGCACTTAGTTCATCTTCCGGCTTATTTAGGGTGGAATGAAATTCCAATTCTTCGATTGCCGACAGGGCAACTCGATATTTGCTTTCAACTTCCGCTTCGGTGCCTTCTCCTTCCTTGAAAAATTCAAAAAGGACCTCGGTATCTTCTACAAGGGTTTCGACTTTCAGGTAATCCTCAACCCATTTCTTGTGACTTTTCAGGGTTTTAAGCAGGCTTTCGGCCTGCTTGGGGTCATTCCAGAAATTAGGATCCAGCGTGAGTTGCTCTTTTTCTTCTATTTGGATTAGCCGCTCATCGACGTCAAAGATACCTCCTTATCAGTCCCAGGCGGTCTTTTAGGCTCTTTAGTTGCTCAATAGTCATATTATCAATTTTTCAATTATTAGTTCGTTGATGCCTTAACTAAGCCTTCGGGTAAATTTATTTGGATCAATAGATTTACTCGCTATCCGGCGATCGTCAATTAACGAATTTATTGCACTTTTTCCAACTCCACATAAAATATCAATTCCGCATTGGCGGGGATGGAAGGAGGAGAACCTGCGGCACCGTAAGCCAGGTCGGAAGGGAGGAAAAAAGTGGCTTTGGCTCCCTCTTTTAGTAGGGCAATACCTTCATCCCAACCTTTGATCACTCTTCCTGCACCCAAAGGAAAGTTGATAGGTGTCCCCCGTTGGAACGAATTATCGAACATTTTGCCATCCATTAGCGTGCCGTAATACTGAACGCTAACTTGATGACCCGGTGCAGCCTGCTTGCCGGTCCCCTGCTCATGGATAATGTATTTTAAGCCCGACGCGGTAGTTTGAAGCTGGTCGCTCAATTTGCCTGCTGCATATTTTTTAACGATTTCGCTTACTTTGGCAGATACATCTCCAAGCCGGGCGACTGTTTCATTTTGTTTTTCCTGCTGGATATTTCTTTGTTGTTCCATGTCAGCCTGATACTCATCAGCAGTTTTAATGTCCAAAAGAACTAAATCGTAGGCCAGTTCGTCTGCATTTTCGTAGCCAGCCGGTTTATTGGGAAGGGTGTCCAGTCTTTGGTAAACGGTGAGACTGTCACCAATGCTCATGATAGACAGGGCGTCCATTACGGGTGATGGCTTGGCTTTGGTAGCTGGATTGGAATAATCCGGCATAGGTATTTTCAAAATCCTCCCTTGGACCCGGCTGCTGTAGGTGACACTGTCCCCATTCCGCATGTCAACATGGAAATAGACATAATCTGCAGGCTTTGGCTTCTCCCCATTGTTGGAAATAAGGTGTTCGCATTTAAAACCGTGGGGAGTAAGTTCCTCCTTCGACATCGAATCGGAACTACAGGAAGTAAAATACAAAAAAGAAAGAACCAGGAAAAACAATGTGAATTTCATAATGGAAATTAATTTTTTAAGTGACTAAGCACCAGATTTTTGATTTAAAATTCAGACAAAAGACTTATTGATTTAATTTTAAACTCGATACAAGAACACCCATAATTAGCGGATGCAAAATCGAAAAAATAATAAATCTTTTGTTATTAATCCAATCACAAAATCATGGAACTAAGAAATCTGACGAATTTTATTTATCGACAATTTGTCAACCACTGAACTGATAATCAATAGGTAGCACTACCGTGTCGTTCAACCTTTTCTAGGATTTGCTCCGGGCGATAGCCTCCTTGTATTCTGGTAAAATAGATTTGAATTTTTTAACGGTTGGTCGAAGTCCAATATATGAAAACCCACCGGCAGCGTTTCGGTGCCCTCCGCCTTTAAAGTGGTCTCTTGCGATTTCCTGCACCGAAAAATCTCCTTTTGACCGAAGCGAAATCTTCGTGATTTTGGGCTGTTCGTGTATGAAAACAGCTACTTTAATATTTTTTAATTTCAAAAGATAATTGACCAATCCTTCTGTGTCACCTCTTTGAATATCAAAATTTTCATAATCTTCTTTTGTCAAAGAAATGATTCCAGTTTCGTATTCATCCAAAATTTCCATCCGGTTGTTTAGTACGTGCCCAAGGAGGCGGAGGTTTTTTTCCGACAAGCTATTGAAAATCAGGTCCTGCAATTTGCCATCGTCCACCCCCAGAGCAAGAAGTTTTCCTGCCAGACAAAACAACTTGGAAGAGGTGCCATATTTGAAAGAACCCGTATCTGTCAAAATACCAGTGAAAAGGCATTCGCCAATGGTGGTTTCTATTTTATTTTCCTCCCCCAATTGAACCACAAAATCGTAAATCAATTCAGAGGTGGAACTTGCGTTGGTTTCGGAAAGGACAAAATCGGCAAAATTCTCAGGATAAAGGTGGTGGTCAATCAGCACTTTTGGACATTTCAAGGGGGCGATAATTTCCCCCATTTTATCAACCCGTTCCAGCGAATTGTAATCCAGGCAAAAAATAATATCTGCTTTCTGAAGCAATTCTTTCGGTTCGTCGGGGTCAATATCAAAAATAATAATCCTGTCCGAGTGCGGCAGCCAATTGAGGAATTCGGGAAACTCCGAAGGGACAATTATCCGTACGGTATGACCAAATTCGTTCAAAAAATGATAGAGGCCAAGTGAAGAACCAATGGCATCGCCGTCGGGATTTCGATGGGTCGTAATGACAATATTCCGTGGAATCGAAAGAATCTTTTTTAACTCGTTGATATTTTCCATGTACCGTTTATAAAAACAAGCTGCGAATTTCTACAAAAAAGGGAATTAATCAAAATTAACGATTAACATTCCACCGATTGGGGCCGGTTTCTTACTTTTGCGCCGCTTTTATGGAGGGAAATGGAGTGCCGAAGGAAAACAAAGAATAAACTTCGATTTTCCAATTCTTCAAATCCTTCCGTTTTAAAACTTTAATCCTGATAAAGAATGATAAAAAACAGAACCTTTACAATGATCAAACCCGATGCCGTAAAAGCGGGGCATGCGGGCGCTATTTTAGAAAAAATCTGTGCAGCGGGTTTTAGAATCGTCGCTATGAAACTGACAAAATTATCGGCTGAAAAAGTGGGCGATTTTTATGCCGTCCACAGAGAACGCCCATTTTATGGCGAATTGGTGGAATTTATGTCTTCGGGCCCCATCGTGGCGGCTATTTTGGAAAAAGACAATGCGGTGGAAGATTTTCGTAAATTAATCGGTGCTACCGACCCTGCCAAAGCCAAAGAAGGAACAATCAGGGCTTTGTTTGCAACAAGCATCAGCGAAAATGCGGTGCACGGGGCAGATTCGGATGAAAATGCCAATATCGAAGGAAATTTCCATTTCGCGGGCGTTGAGATGTTTTGAGCGTTCTCAAAGTTTTGGGATCTTGGCTGAGCTTGGTCCCAAAACAATTTCACGGGAACACAAGGGAAACCCGGCGATAAAACACCTTTTTTACCATTACTTTTTTTTAATTATTCAACGATCCAAAAAGTACTGAAAATCGGCATCACCGGCGGCATCGGCAGCGGCAAAACGACCGTTTGCAAAATTTTCGAAGCGCTTGGCATCCCCGTTTATTACGCCGATGAACGGGCTAAGGCGTTGATGACGAATGATTTAAACATCGTCGAAAATGTGAAAGCCATCTTCGGGCCCCAGGCTTATTTCCAAGATGGGCGTTTGAACAGGGCCCACATCTCTTCCATTGTTTTTCAAGATGATTCAAAGTTGAAGTTGTTGAATGCTATTGTCCACTCGGCCGTTTTTGAAGATGCAAAACGATGGCATCTTTCCCATAAAAACGCCCCCTACAACCTGAAGGAGGCAGCCCTGCTTTTTGAAAGTGGGAGTGCGGAAACTTTGGACAAGATTATCACCGTTTTTGCACCACCAGAATTGCGCATTCAGCGTGTCATTGACCGGGACGGTAGTACGCGGGAAGCAGTAGAAAGGCGCTTGCAAAAACAAATGTCAGATGAAGAAAAGTTGCGTTTAGCCGATTTTGTCATTTTTAATGACGGCATGCATCCCTTAGTGCCTCAGGTATTGAAAATTCATCGACACATATTAGCAAAAAGAAAGAAGTAATTTTTTTATAATTTAAAAATGTTC
>CAZJYF010000075.1:0-11549 GCA_964549665.1 uncultured Saprospiraceae bacterium | reverse complement strand
TTCATCGCCGGGTAATTGATTTCTTAAAAAATGAAACGCAAAAATACGCAAAAGCCTAATGACCTAATAGCTGGGTTGCCCTTTATTTGAACTTCCATGAATCCAGAGCCAAAAGCCAAAGGCCTTAAAATTAAACTTTTACCGTTAGACAAGATGTTTCGCATTTTATTTCCACAATGGCGGACAGTAGCCCAAAAAAATCATCATACTCCGCTAGATATTTGTTTAAAACGATCACAAAAAGGAAGGGTTTTACTCGTCAACACCCTGAGGAAAACGGCTTCCCACCATCGTGCGGTGTGGAAAAAACGACAATAGAAAAATGTCAAAAATCCCCATTCCCAACGGGGAAACATACCCAATAATTTCTATCTTTCCATTCTGAACCATATCCTCCTTTAAAAATTGGTTCCAATCGAGGTTCACATAGGAACGGTGACAAAATAAAGTTACATGAGTGTGTAACAAAATGAGGGGATTTATATATAAAACTGTGTTTTGCATCCTGTGAAACGAGGTGACATCTTTTTTTTGCTGGAATTTTCTACTTTAGCATGAAAATCAAACTGATTTATGATTGATGATTACATGATATTTGATTTATGATGTTTGCAGCCAGACCTTAAAAAAACGTTTTTTATGACATCCGAAGAATTGGAGAACAGGCTTATTGATTTGGTGGAAGCGCTTCCGAAAAACCAGGCAGCTAAACACCTCGGCGGACAATTACTTCGCTCAGGAACTTCACCTGCTTTAAATTACGGCGAAGCGAGAGCAGCCGAATCAACCGCAGATTTTGTTCACAAAAAGAAGGTTTGCCTCAAAGAATTACGGAAAACTTATATTTGCATTCGAATTATTGCAAAAAGAAATTGGTTTGCGCCAGAAAAGCTCACACCAATAATTACCGAAAACAACGAACTCATTTCAATCTTTGTCGCCGGCATTAAAACTTCGGAAGAAAAAAAGGGAAATAAATTAGGAGGCAAAAAGTAAACCCGCGAGCAAATGCCTCCCAAATCAAAAATCACAAATCATTTAATCGTAAATCACAAATCCATTAAATTGTTCTACACCTACATTTTTCATATTTGTTCCCCCTGTTTTTTACACACTCAAGTTACATAGCACATGGTACTGCGAAACAAAGCATTATTCAAGACCCAATACCATGAGAAAAAATCTACTGTTTTTCATTTCCATGTTCCTTTTATTGTTGCAGTCCTGCGCCAATTTCAAACCCAACTATACCCATGAAGCCGAAAACTGGGAACAAGATAAGCCCGGTCCCGGCTTAAATTTGCAACACACCATGTACCTCGTCGGAGATGCAGGAAACTCCCCTTTGGGCGACACCACCGCCGTTTTGAAATATCTGAAGCGCAGATTGGCGAAAGAAGGCAAAAACAGTTCCATCCTCTTTCTAGGGGACAACATCTATCCCAATGGCATGCCGCCGAAAAGCGACGAGGAATATCGCAAGCTGGCAGAACACCACCTGGGCACCCAACTCAGCGTGCTGGACGATTTCAAAGGACGCCCTATCTTCCTGCCCGGCAACCACGATTGGCGAAGTGGTTTGAAGGGTTTGCGCCGGGAGGAAAAATTCGTCGAAAAATACCTGAACAAGAGCATCGAAGACAGGGACGATTGGAAAAACTACTTCCTTCCGGACGAGGGTTGCCCCGGTCCGGAAGTGGTCGAATTGAACGACAAGCTGGTGGTCATCGTCATTGACTCGCAGTGGTGGCTGGCCGATTGGGACAAAGAACCGCACATCCACGAAGATTGTGAAATTAAGAACAAGTTCACCTTCCAGTTCGCCTTTGAAAACACCGTTCGAAAATACCGCAGCAAAAATGTAGTCATTGCCATGCACCATCCCCTTTACACCAACGGGCCGCATGGCGGAAATTTTGCCCCACAAACGCATCTTTTTCCGTTGACGGAAATTAGTGACAAGCTCTATCTACCGCTGCCGGGCATCGGTACACTCTACGCCTTTTTGCGGGGGGCGGTAGCCTCCAAACAAGACATCAACCACCAGAAATACAAAAACCTCCGCGACGGTTTGTTGACGGGGGTCAAAAAAAACGGAAGCTACATTTTCGTGGCGGGACACGAACACAATATTCAGTACTTGGAGAATGAATTTCAGAAATTTATCGTCAGCGGTTCCGGTTCAAAAAGGAGCCCCTCGGCTTTGGGAAAAGGGGCGCTTTTCAGTTTCGGTTCGAGGGGTTTTTCGAGCATTAAATTTTATGAAGATGGCGAAGCCTGGGTAGAATTTTGGGTTCCCAATAAAACCGGAACGGATGCCAAAGTGGTTTTTAGAAAAAAAATAAAAGACAAATTACAAACAATCCAAGAAAATATTCCCACCGAATTTCCCGAATTTGAAGTGCAAAAAGATACCGTGGAACGCTTACCGACGAGAAATGAAGTGGGCACCGCAGGTCCGGTTCAAAAAGCCTTGCTGGGCGAACACTATCGCAGCCTTTATCTCGGCAAATACAAATTCCCGGTGCTCGATTTGAGTACCTTTCGGGGGGGAATGAGGCCCATCAAACGGGGCGGCGGCAACCAAACCAACTCCCTGCGACTGGCCGACGCCCAAGGGCACCAATTCGTGATGCGCGATTTGACCAAAGATGTATCGCGCCTGTTGCCCTTCCCCTTCAATCAAATGAGCCTCGCCAAATTTATCGCTTTGGACAACTTTCTGGCCACCCACCCCTTCGCCCCACTTGCCCTGCCGCCGATGGCCGATGCCATCGACATTTACCACACGAACCCCAAATTTTATTACATTCCCAAACAACCCGCCCTGGGCATTTACAATGACAGTTACGGCGGGAGTGTCTATCTGGTCGAGGAACGTCCCGGCGGTAATTGGAAAGGCACGGATGTGTTCGGCGGTTCAAAAAAGCTCATCAGCACGCCCGATCTGGTGGAAAAACTGGTGACCAACCACAAACAAAAAGTGGATCAACCCTGGGCCGTCCGCACGCGAATGTTCGATTTGGTCATCGGCGATTGGGACCGCCACGACGACCAATGGCGCTGGGCGGGGTTTAAAGAAAAAAAAGGATTGACCATTTACCGCCCCGTACCTCGCGACCGGGATCAGGCTTTCTCCAAATACGATGGTCTGATTACCCGGATGTCCACACTGACAGCGCCCTTCCTGCACCAATTGGCGGTGTACAAACCCACCATTCGACATATCAAATGGGCCGCCTGGAGTCCGCGCTATTTCGACAATTCATTCCTCAATGAACTGACGTGGCAGGATTGGGAAAAAGAAGTGAAATACATTCAGACCCACCTCACCGACGAAGTGGTAGAAGGAGCCTTTAAAATCTGGCCCCAACAGGCACAGGGGGAAACCGCCCCGCACATCGGGGAAGTGCTGAAAAAACGGCGCGACCAATTGATGGAATTCGCCCGTCGCTACTACGAGTTCATGGCCAAAGAAGTGGATGTTTACGGCACCGATAAACGCGAATTATTTCAGGTGGAACGATTGGACGACGAAGAAACGAGGGTTCGGGTTTTTGATTTGACAAAGAAGGGAAAAAGGAAAGGGAAGCTCTACGACCGAACCTTCCGGCGCAGCGTCACCAAAGAAATTCACATTTACGGCATTGGCGGCGACGACGAATTTCGCATTAGCGGCGAAGTGAACAAAGGCATCAAAATCCGCTGCATCGGCGGATTGGGGAAAGACCTTTTTGTGGATGATTCCAACGTAAAAGGGCTGTCAAAAAAGACTTTTTTTTACGACGACCTGCGAAAAAACAACTTGCAGACGGGCACCGAAGCCAAAGACAAAAGAAGCCGCCTCGCCATTAACAACATCTACGACAGGGAGGCTTATCACTACAATTACAACTACCTCGTGCCCTTTCCCATCATCGGTTCGAACCCCGACGACGGCTTCCTCCTCGGCGCAAATCTGAACTGGACGACCTACGGTTTCAACAAAGCCCCCTACGGCGCAACCCATAAATTACTGACTTCCTTCGCCTTTGGAACCAACTCCTTCCTGCTCGATTATACGGGCGATTTCCTCGATGCCTTTGGCAAATGGGACTTTTTTCTCCAATCGACGGCGAAAAACGAATCCTTTTCTTTCAACTATTTTGGCTTTGGCAATGAGACCGTCCAACAAGTCGATGCCATCGATTTTTACCGCGTCCGGCAGGGAATGCTTCGCCTGTATCCCGCCCTCAAAAAGCGCCTCAGCGGCGACAATGGATTTTTCACCATCGGCCCCACCTTTGAACGGACAAACATCCAACGGGTGGAAGGCCGCTTTCTCGCAAGTGAGGCAAGCGATGTCACCGCCCCGGACGCCTTCGACAACAAGTATTTCGCCGGGGCAAAACTGGGCTTCAACTATTACAATGTGGACAATATCGTCATCCCGCACCGGGGTCTTTCCTTCCTCCTCTCGCTGGATTGGCAAGCAAACCTCGACGATGCCAGCCGCAACTTTGGTGGATTGCGGGCGGAACTGGCTTTTTATCAAAACCTCGACCGACGCCAAAACATCATCTTCGCCACCCGTTGGGGCGTTGGCTACAACACCGACAACGATTTTGAATTCTGGCAGGCGCCTCATTTAGGTGGCAAAGAAAGCCTTCGCGGCTATCGCGCGGAACGCTTTTACGGCAAGACCTCCTTTTGGCAAAATGTAGACCTTCGCGTGCGCCTGTTCAGCAGCTACAACAGTGCCCTGCCGTTCACTTTGGGCCTGTTCGGCGGTTTCGACTACGGAAGGGTTTGGGAAGAGGACGACACCTCCGAAATCTGGCATTACGACTACGGAGGCGGCATTTGGCTGTCGCCGATAGATGCGTTCACCTTCTCCTTCGGCTTGTTCCAACCCAAAGAAGACATCGAGGATTTGCGCTTCACTTTTAAGGTGGGATTTGGGTTTTAATAGTGAGGTGATGACTTCAAGTCGCCACCTCACTATGAAGTCGTCACCTCACTTTAGAAAAGCAATTCTTTGGTTCTTTTCTGATTACACATAGTTCCTCCCCGCAAACCCGCATAATCACGGGCAGACGAATAGCGCCAATCTACCGAGTTTTCCACCAACCCGGCTATTACCGGATTCTGATGAATGTATTCAAAGCATTGTTGGGCATAATCGTTGTCTGGTCGAAATAACAAATGTTGGTGTTTTGAACCAAGCGTGATGAAGCCTTCTATAAAGCCGTCCTTGAATTTGGTTTGTTTTCTGAAAAGGGAGCCGGTTCTGTCCTCTTGTTTGTTAATTGCACGGGTATAGGAACGAAGCAAGACGGCAATGGCGTGACTTAGATTTTGCTGATAGTGCATGTCAGTAGTAGTAGTGAGGTGGTGACTTAAAGTCATCACCTCACTTGCTTTGCCTTTTCCCGATTCCTCAATCGGTTTAACGGGCTTTATTGCCTTGCTAAACTTGCAGCCTTCTGGTTTGGGAATAATAAGCCAATGAAAGTGGTTGGGCATCAAACAGTAGGCAAGAAAATCAAGATAAGGAGTTAAGATTTTCCGCATCTTAGTCAGAAAGAAAAGATAATTCTTTTCCTGAAAGAAAATGGCACCTTTGTCATTCCCTTGATTGTAGATGTGGTAAATTTGGTTTTCTTGGAAATTCAAAGGTACTTGCCTTTAGGATAAAGAGTGAGGTCAAAGTGAGGTGAAGACTTGAAGTCACCACCTCACTTTGGATTTGCGAAATCTACCAGATTTAGTAAATCTCTGCCCTTCAGTTCCGTGGTAAAATTTACCAAATCTGGGAGATTTTGCAAATTGGCCGGGGCTTGTCAAAATTCCGAAATCGTCTTTTCAATAATTTCACAGCATTCCAACAATTGTTCTTCGGTTATCACCAAAGGAGGGGCAAAGCGGATGATATTGCCGTGGGTGGGTTTGGCAAGCAGCCCGTTTTTGCTCAGGGCGATGCAAATGTTCCAGGCAGTGTCGCTTTCCGGCGAGTCATTTATGAGGACGGCGTTGAGCAATCCCTTGCCACGCACCGAGAGAACCAAATCTTTCGTTTCGGCCAATTTCTGCATCCTGTTCCTGAAAATTTCACCCAAACGGGCGGCGTTTTCGGCCAGCCTTTCCTCTTTCACCACCTGCAATGCGGCGATGGCAACCGCACAGGCGAGTGGGTTGCCCCCGAAAGTAGAACCGTGTTCTCCCGGCAGGATAGTCAACATGATTTCGTCGTCGGCAAGGACGGCCGAAACGGGCAGGACCCCTCCCGATAAAGCTTTCCCCAAAATCAAAATATCCGGCCGGATGTCGGAATGGTCGCAGCAGAGCAGTTTGCCGGTTCGGGCAATGCCGGTCTGCACCTCGTCGGCGATGAAAAGGACGTTGTTCTCCTTGCAAAGTTGATAGGCAGCCGGCAAATAATCATCGTCCGGAACCATCACCCCAGCCTCTCCTTGAATCGGTTCGACCAAAAAACCGGCGACGTTCGGGTCTTTAAGGGCTTCCGCCAAGGCCGCTTTGTCGTTGTACGGAATAATGATGTAGCCCGGCACGAAGGGACCAAAATCATTCGTCGCGTCCGGGTCAGTGGAAGCGGAAATGACTCCCAGCGTTCGACCGTGAAAATTGCCAGCGGCGAAGATTATTTTCGCCTGATTGCGCTGGATGCCTTTCACTTTGTAGGCCCATTTGCGGCAGAGTTTCAACGCCGTTTCGACGCCTTCCACCCCCGTATTCATCGGGAGCACCTTGTCGTAACTAAAATAACCGGTGATAAATTTTTCATAGGGCCCCAAACTGTCGTTGTGAAAAGCGCGGGAAGTCAAGGTCAGTTTTTCTGCTTGTTCCTTGAGGGCCCGAAGGATCCGGGGGTGGCAATGCCCTTGATTTACGGCAGAATAAGCAGAAAGAAAGTCGTAATATTTCTTTCCCTCCACATCCCAAACATAGACGCCTTCTCCTCGTGCAAGCACTACCGGAAGCGGGTGATAATTGTGGGCGCCAAATTTATCTTCTAGTTGCATTAATTTTCCGGCGGAAAGCAAAGTGGATTCAGTAAGCATGCAAAATTGGTTTTATAATGGAAAAAAAGCTGATTTCAAATTCGCCCAAAAGTAAGGAATATAGTGGGAAGGTGCAATATTCAAAAACTCCGGTGCTTTAGGTTTCCGATTTCTAAGCCGGGAGGCTTGGCACCTAGTATTCCTGTGAATCTTTTTTGAAAGAAAGGAAGCCTGGGCTTTACAAAATCTGGGTTGAAAAGGGCTGCTCACCCCTTTACTTGTTGCGTTCTTTCCATTCTTTTTCCAAAATTTTCAATGTAATTCCAAGCATTTCAATTTCTTCTGCGGCCAACTTACGCTGTATATCCAATTTTTTTTGTGCTTTTTCAATATCCTGGGCAGCCAATTCTTTTTGTTGTAATTCCAAGTTTCTTTTCTCACTCAAGATGGCTTCTCTTTGATCTGCCAGTTGTAATTCACGCTGTTTCCAGTTCAAATCCATTTGCTTTTTTTGCAACTCCAACTGTTCTTCTTCAAATTGGAGTTTCATCTTTGCATTTTCCAATTCTCTTTCAAAATCTAATTTTTGTTGGTCGAGTTTTCCTTGAAGCGTCTCCTTCAAATGTCTTTCATCTTGGTCCAGTTCGTATTCCAACATTTCATATTCCTCTGCAGAAATTGCTCCTTTTTTTGCTTCCGTATCACTCCTTCGCAATTGCAAATCCCACAAAGCCCTGTTTAATTGCATTCTTTGGTTTTCCATCTGCTTCTCGATCTTCTGAATAGTATCTTTACTTATTTTCTCCCTTTCTTTGTTTAACTGCCTGACTGCCGTCTCATATTCCCTAATTTGCCTGGCTTTCCGAACCTGGAAATTTTCAACTTCATTTTTCTCCAACTGTGCCGACTGTTGGTCGAGTTGTTGAGCAACTTTATTCAATTCATTTTCACGTGCCTCCACCGCTTTTTGTAAATCCTCCCTTCCATTGGTTTTTGTCACATACAACTCGTGTTTCATGTTTTCTACGGTCCTCGATAATTGCCGGATCATTCGCTCTAACATCGCTAACTCGTGTTTTTCTTGCTCATTGGAAGGAATGGTATCTACTGTTGGTGGGGTGTTTAAAGATGCTGAATTATTTTCAAGAACAGAACATTCGGAGGGGGCTATTGAGAAGGCAGGCACCAAGGCTACATATTCAACCCAAAATGTTTCTGCTGGTGCTGGCCCAAAAAAAAAGGCATTCGAATTCGCCTTTCCATTGGCTTTAAAAGCCGTTAAGAAAAGAAAAGTCGCCAAAATGATTGTTCCCCGAAATCCTCTGGAAAAAAGATGAAGGATATCTCGTTCTTGAAAGTGGCGGCAAAAGCCCTGCCCAACCTCTATTGGACACCCCGCGAATACAGGCAATAGTCGACCTTCCCTATTCTTCCAATGTGTCAGCAATAAAGTCCAACTCATCTGCCGGATATTTCCAGCCTGGATTAGATTATTTAGGAACATCATATTTAAGTTTTTTTCGCAATTAGGAAAGGGAAAATTGGATTCTCCTGATTTTCAAAGGGTAGTTTTCTTTCCAACTTTAACATACTGGTGTTTTTAAAGTTTTGTAACGAAAGTAAACAACCATAAGGGTTCAAGCAAGATTGGCAAAAGTAATTATGGAGAAATTGGGTTCACACCTTTTCTTCCAATGAATTTTTTTCTTCAAAACTTTGGAAAAAGGTACATCGACCAATTTAATCGGCAGTGGAAAAAATGATTTAATGGTAGCATTTTTTAATGCTTGCATGAGAGAATAGAGGTTATTGCAAGTTACTAATCCATTTTTGTTCTTGATTGGTTATCCTTTCTGATTATTTAAAGAGCCGGAACACTACGATGTATAACCTCTCCTGGGAATGCCGAGAAATCGGCACAAGTTATGTAGTGGCGCAACGCACCAAAGTAATAGGAACCCGCTCTACCTTTCGGTGCGTTTTTTATGTCCTATCAGATAGAAAATTTCAATCAAAAAGTGTAATTTTGGAATTTAAGTTTCCAAAATTCGAGGCAAAATGGAAAAATACATTCCAAGATTCTTTAAGGCTCCCAACCGGAGTTTCTTTTTATTCGGAACTAAACATGGGCTACCCATTTGAGGATGTTTATTGTATTCCCTGCGAATCATTTTTGAAAGAATTGAAGCCGGGGGCTTTTCCAGATTTCGACTGAACGGTCATGCTTTTACTTTTCATCTATTCGCGGCAACCTTTGGTTGCGAAATCCACCAAAGTGCTCTACCGTTTTCCGACCGCTCTTCGTCGAGGATTCTTGTACCTTTACAAAAAAGAAATGTATTTTCCGCCTTGTTCGCTCACAGCGATTCCAGATTTACATTTCTGAACCAAATAGGAATGGCAATAATTCACTTATCAAAACAACAATCAACATGTCTTTATCTTCACGACTTGGTAATGGCTGGAACCTCGGAATGACCAGCCTGCGAACCATCAAAGAAAACCCAAAATTATTGGCTTTTCCCTTGCTTTCCGGAGCTGCATTAGTTGCGGTTTGTCTGACCTTTTTAGGAGGTTTTGCCTTCTTTTTCGGATTTGATTTTGATCAATGGGTCGACCAGGCCTTTGGAGAATATTTGGGCTATGCCGTGTTGTTTGGGTTTTATCTCGTCTGCTATTTTGTCATCGTATTTTTCAATGTGGGGCTCGTTTTTTGTGCCAAAAGGATTTTTGAAGGGGAAGAGGTGCGTTTTCGGGAAGGACTTGAATTTGCAGGTTCCCGGGTAGTGACTATTATCAATTGGGCAGTGCTGGCAGCAACGGTAGGAGTCGTGTTAAAAATATTGGAAGAACGCCTGGGGTGGATAGGTCACATCATTTCCGGAATTGTTGGAATCGTCTGGTCAATTGCCACCTTTTTTGTGATCCCGATTATTGCTTATGAAGATGTTTCGCCTATTGAGGCGGTCAAAAGGTCGGGTAAAATGATGCGCGCGAAATGGGGAGAAGCCCTGGGCGCTAATTTTGGATTTGGGCTCCTGTTCGTCGTGGGCTATGTTATCATCGCAGCTACCGCTGTCTTTTTGGGAATATTTATCCACCCAATCGCCGGAGTTTTTGCAGGGATTTTGCTGGCCTTGTTATTACACACGGCTCTTTCTGCCGCCGAAATGGTTTTTGTCGCCGCTACATATCAGCATTTAAACGACCAACCTGCCGGCAATTTTGAGGGTGAAATTTTGAGTAGCGCTTTTGTTCCGAAAAAGAAGTAGGATGTCAAGTTTCTAAGTTCAAGGATGAACTATTTGAATTTTCCAATAATCAGCTATCCCTCCATAGCGCGATGATGGGATCGCCAAATATAACCGGATAAAAATGTATATCATCCTCGTTTACGACATCCAGGAAAAGCGCGTTGGAAAAATGCTGAAGCTTTGCCGCCGATACCTCAACTGGATTCAAAACTCGGTTTTCGAAGGAGAAATCAGCGAGTTGCAACTCAAAAAACTCATCCACGAAGCCAAGCAAATCATGGATGAAAGTTACGACAGCCTGATAATCTTCAGCAGCCGAAATCCCCGATGGCTGGACAAGCAAATCATCGGCGTGGAACGCAATTCGCTGGACAATTTTCTTTGAATGCCAGTTGTCGAACAATCGAATAACCCCGTATCCGGCCAACTTTCTGAATGTCTCATCAGAACAAGTTCCTGAAAGCCAACCTCTTAACCCGGTCGTCGATCCCCCGATGCTTTTTTATTATACCTTACCGACGACAATCCACCTAAAAAACAAGGACATCGCATTTTGTAAACACCTGAAAAACAACTACTTTTATCTTTCAACTCAACGGCTTTTAATCGCACCAGATTGGAATTGAAATAAAGTTATCGAAGAAATTAAGGCATGGGGAAATTGGACTTTTAATCGCACCAGATTGGAATTGAAATAAATAAGTGGGGTGCATATGATGATCCCGAAAGTGACTTTTAATCGCACCAGATTGGAATTGAAATCCGTACAAAAGCGCCGGATAGGCACCTGCGAGGGCTGCTTTTAATCGCACCAGATTGGAATTGAAATAAAGTTATCGAAGAAATTAAGGCATGGGGAAATTGGACTTTTAATCGCACCAGATTGGAATTGAAATGTCGAAACGCTCAGGGCGAGATTTTCACAGCGTATGCTTTTAATCGCACCAGATTGGAATTGAAATGATGTAGGACATCGTAATGTTTCTATTTCTCCTATGACTTTTAATCGCACCAGATTGGAATTGAAATTTGTTCATTTGTTGGATAAGATTCCGACTCAATATCTCTTTTAATCGCACCAGATTGGAATTGAAATTTTGCCCCTTTCGGACGAAGTGGTAAAATTCAACGGCTTTTAATCGCACCAGATTGGAATTGAAATCTGACCGGAAAGCCTGGTCGGCTTGGTGAGTTCGCCTTTTAATCGCACCAGATTGGAATTGAAATACCTCCTCTCGATGCTCTATCCCCGTTTCGCCTTCTTCTTTTAATCGCACCAGATTGGAATTGAAAT
>CAZJYF010000074.1:2643-11557 GCA_964549665.1 uncultured Saprospiraceae bacterium | reverse complement strand
TCCCCTTATTACATTGAAATACTCAAATACCCTTTTAATTTCTCTCTCAAAACGCGCAAAGCCTTCCCCATTTGGTTTTCGACGGTTTTAACAGAAATCCCCAGTTTCTTGGCTATCTCCTTGTAGGTCAGATCTTCAAAACGGCTCAGTTGGAAAATTGTGCGGCATTTCGGGGGTAGGGCATTTATGGCTTTGGTAATTTGTCCCTGCAATTCATTTTGCAAAAACTGTTCTTCGACGCCCGACGTAATGTCTTTGGAAGCAAAACTATTGGGTTCCACAAAATCAACCGGTTTTTTTCTTCGCAACCAGGCCAGGGCTTCATTTATAGCCATACGACGAAGATAGGCCCCTACAGAAGTGGTCACGGTCACTTGGTGGCGCTTTTCCCAAAAGCGAAGGAAGACATTTTGGGCAAGATCTTCTACCAGATTCTTATCCAGAATAAAACGGTTAATGGATTGACAAACAGGAAGGTAGTGCTGTTGAAAAAGGTCTTTCAGGACGCTTTGGTCGTCGCCTTTGAGACGGGTCAATATGTCTTCGAGTTTTGGTGTCGGCATTCCATGTGATTCATCCAAAATAGCATCTCATATGAGATGCAACAATTATCCCAATTGGCCATTGAAACGAAGCCAAAGATAATAAATTCATTTCTCCTTTTGTTGAACACAGGCTCTGAAAAAGAATAATCCAGATATGGAAAAGAGGGAGGAGGCGGTGATAAAATAAAGAGATGAATTGATTCAAAGGCCAATTTGCTCTACAATACCGGAAACGAGGCGAATCAATTTTGGCCGTGCTTTATTGGCCACCTCAATTACCAATTCGTGGGTTACTTCCACCTGAGAATCCTCGGAAGGCATATCTGTTACGCAGGAAATTCCCAAGACCTTCATTCCTCCCTGCACCGCCACGATAACTTCAGGAACGGTGGACATCCCGACGGCGTCCGCCCCAATTATGCGAAGGTAGTTCACTTCTGCAGCCGATTCATAACTTGGCCCGCTGACCGCAGCATATACCCCGGTAAAAACTTCTATCGCCAGTTCGGAGGCCACCTTTTGAGCGGTTTTTAATAATACGGGGTCGTAGCCTTTGGCCATATCCGGGAACCGGGCACCCAAAGATTCATAATGCCTTCCTCGCAGTGGATTATCACCCATTAAGTTAATGTGGTCACTCAGAAGTAAAATAGCGCCGGGATATAATTCAGGATTGATGCCCCCGCAGGCATTGGTCACTATCATGGCTTTCACCCCCATCATTTGGAAAACGCGAACAGGGAAGGTTATTTGTTGCATGGAATAGCCTTCGTAATAATGCACCCTGCCCTGCATGACCACCACTGTTTTCCCGTTCCATTTTCCGAATATCAAATGCCCTTTATGTCCTTCCACAGTGGAAATAGGAAGGTGTGGAATTTCTGAGAACGGTATGTGAACTGCCTCTTCGATTTGTTCCCCGATAGCGCCCCATCCGGAACCCAAGATTAAGGCGAGTTCGGGTCGGAAACTCGAGCGTTCGCAGAGGTAATCATGAGCTGTCTTTATTTTTTCGAGGTAATTGGTTTCTATCATAATCGGCGGCAAAGGTATAAAAAACTTAAAATTCTCAACCTTGGAATATTCTTGGTAGGCAACGACGAGACGGCAAACAAAGCAATTTTACCCAATGCTGAGGGTGCTTATTTGGATGTCTGTCTCTTATTTTCATCAATAAACTTTATTGAACTATAAATTTGAATAAAACTCGATCCCCCTCTATTTGGGGCTCAAGCCATCTCATTCATCCACGGACAGGATGCGTTTGAGACTTGCCTCATCAACGGTGAGAAGGCCATTTTCGGTCAGTCGAGGGGTCAGGATTTTCCAATTGGGTTCTTCAATAAAAACCGCTTTGAACAAAGGAAGAGCTTCTTCAAGATTGCCAGTGTTGGCTAAAGTGACGGCGTGCCAATATTTCATTTCCAAATTATTGGGAAACATTTCTTCGGCAGCCCCGTATTCCTGCATCGCTTCCTCAATTTTTCCTTTTTCCACAGCCAGATCACCCCGGTTCATGTGATCGTAGGCCCGATGTGTTTTTAAAAGCCTCTTTAATTCTTTGATGGGAGTCGCGTGGTCATCCACTCTCAAATCTACTTTCCTGTCCACCCAGAGTTGCCCTGTTGCTTTTGCACCAACTACCAGCAAGGCTGCCGACTGTCTGCCACGAATATCGCCGCCGGCTTCTTGACCGGCTTCCAAAGCAGCCACTAATCGCTCGGCCAGCGGCTGTCCTTCCGATGCTTCGAAAGCGGCGGACATCGCCGGCCAAACCTTGTCATTCGCCATCAAATTTGCCTGTACGGAATAGCCCTCCCCTACTTTATGTCCCGCTGCTTGGATGCAATTTTTTCCGGTAAAGGTTCCCGTTTCGCCTTTGGAATCTACTATTGCCAACTGGCGAAAATCTCTACCGTCGTCTTCTTCAATCATTTTCTTGACAATTTCCTTGGGCGAAAGCCCTTTTTTCAGCATTTCCAGCCCTTGCGGTCCGAACGCTGGGTTCACAAAAGACTGTGTGGCAACGACGCCGACCCCAGCCTCACCCCAAATAACCAGGGTGCCCACCGAAAACCAATGGGATTGTACGGCAACGCCCATATCACCCGTTTCTCTATCGATTGCCACGATGGAAAAGGTATGTACCAGCGGGTGGTCACCAAAAAATTGTTGTGCATTCATCTGCATAAAGGAACAAAAAAAGAAAGGTGCCAGTAACTTTTTCATAACGGCGTTTTCATCAGCATTCAGGAGGTTTTGTTTCAAATCGCAAAGACAAGCAAATGGTAATCCGAAAAGAAAACTAAACCGAATTTGCGATATTTGGGGCGACAGAGATGGAGTTGGCTGTGAATCTTTTCACATTGGAATCGAGTGGATTCCAAAATACTCAACCTTAACCACCTGAAAGCCTGTTTTTAAAATCTCAAATATAAGGTTATATATTCGCCAAATGAAAAGGGAGAATGAATAATTGGCAGTCGATCAGATTGAAATTTTAAAACTAAACAAAAGCGCAGTTATCAAAATAACATTTCTTGGCACGGGTACTTCTCAAGGGGTTCCAATCATTGGATGCAGTTGTGAAGTATGCCAATCAAAGGACAACAGGGACAAACGCCTTCGCACTTCTGTGCTGCTTACCGAAGGCGAAAAAAACATCGTGATAGATGTCGGTCCCGATTTCCGGCAACAGATGCTTCGGGCAAATGTAAAAGATTTGCAGGCAATACTGATTACCCACGAACACAACGACCACATCATTGGATTGGACGATGTCCGGCCCTTCAATTTTCGAAATTGGGAAAATATGCCCATCTATGCCACCAAGCGCGTACAATCAGAACTGAAACACCGATTTGGGTACATTTTTGAAAAAAATCCATACCCCGGAGCACCCATGCTACAATTGCACACTATCTCAAAAGACCACGATTTTGAAGTTGAGGGCTTTCCCATCAAACCCATTGAGACATTGCACGGACAATTGCCGGTACTCGGATTCCGAATCGGCGGTTTCACCTACCTGACCGATATGAAGACGATTTCAGAAGTAGAATTGCGAAAAGCCGAAGGTTCAAAGGTGTTGGTACTCAATGCCCTGCATCACAAAGAGCATCATTCCCACCTCAATTTGAAACAAGCCTTGGCTTTCATCGAAAAGATCCAACCCAAACAGGCTTTTCTGACGCACATGAGCCACCGGATGGGGTTGCACGAGGAGGTTTGCAAACATTTACCGCCGAATGTAGCTTTGGCGTACGACGGTTTGGAAATAGAACTGTGAATAACCAGGAGTCTGTTTCCCCACCTTTCTACCTCATCACGCTTTGAATGACAGGGCCTACCTCTCGAATATTTTCGTAATCCAAGCCCAAAAAAGCAGCGATTGTTTTGGCAATCTGATTTTGAAAAAGCTGCCCTTTCTCATTCACCACACCGAGGGCAGGCGTATCCGGGCCAATCACTGCCAGCCAGATGGCATCCGATCCTTTGAATGATTTTCCATGACTCTTCCATGCCTTTTTCGGACTGTCGCCCCTGCCGTGATCTGTAGTGAGGAGGAGAGTCGTTTTGTTTTTGTAAAAGGGGTCGTTTTGGAGGTAATTCCAAAGTTCTTCGAGCCAGTTGCTGGTTTGACGGGCTGATTTCAGATAGTGGTCGTAACGACCGTCATGGCCAAAGTCATCTGTTTCACCATAGGCGATGTAGAGAATTTTGGGGTGCTTCCGCTTGAGGTATTCCAATGCGTAGTTGTGGGTGAAAGCATCTAATCGGACCGAAGCCCAGGGGCTAGGTATTTGTGCTTGCAATTCGTTGAGAAAGGCTTCCTTCGATGTCAAATTGGCGTCTTGAACAGTCTCAAAACCAGCATTCACAGGAATGCCGCTTCGCCTTTCGTTGATGATGTAGGGAAAGACTTCCCAAGAACCAAAGGCAGCGACCTTCCCGTGGTATTCGGGCAGTTTATTGAGCCACTCCAATACCGTGGCATTGGGGTTCCAAATCTTGTCGTTACTATTGATGGCAGGATCGCCGTAGCCGGTGAGGATTTCGTTGTAACCCGGATAAGAGAACCAAAAGTCGTTGGTGCAATTCACTTTGTTGCCTTGCCAGCGGTTGCCGTAGAGTTGCCCAGCCTTCGCAATGGTTTGCCAAAAGAAGGGCAGCAATTTTTCGCGCTTTTCGACTGAGGAATATCCACCGAACAGCGACTGCAACTGAGTCGTGTCTGAAACGTAGTCCGGGTCATTCAGCAAGCTGTCAGCAGCACCGCCAAAGACCTCTTGCCACCTCAGTCCATCGAGTGTGACGAGGACGAAGTTTTCAGTTTTGTGCACCTTTTGGGCATCGAGAGAATAAAACGCAAAGAGTAATATCAGAAGGAGTATTTTCCTGATTTTCATAAATTTAAATTTTATTTTAACAAGGTTTGAGAACAAAAAGCCTGATGGCACAGCAAATTTATTTGGTATGGATGAAAAAGCAATTAATTTCAAACTTTTTTAAGGCTTCTGGAAAAACAAGGGAACGGGAAATAAATAAGTCGCCCCTTTGGTCGAAGTTATTTCTTTCCTTATTTTCATAACCCTCACTTGAAGGAATTAGAAAACACGACATGCCAAAATTCTTCTTTACTGTTCTTATAATTCTCCTCTTTTGTGCCTGCAATCAGCATTTGAAAAGATGGTTCCTAACCCCCGGCGATTTTGAAATCCGGGAAAAGGCAATTTCGCATTCACCGTTTAGCAAGCCGGGACAGGGTAGAGAATGTTGCAGGGACAAGCTTTCTTATATCCCCGACACCAACTATTTGGAACATACTCCGGTAAAGATTATTCGCTTGAATTTCCACATCATGAATGCTGCGGACAGTAGCCGAAATTTCAAAGAAAAAGAAGGGGTGAAATACGTAAAATCCATACTGGGAGAGGCCAATAAACGGCTCCTAAACAACCAAAAAATGAACCTTCCGCCGGGGAATCAAACCCCCGTGCTGCCGCCACGCTATCACTTTCAACTAACTCCAACCCCGGATGACCCGCAGGATGACGGCATCTACTTCCACTACGACGACTCCTTGTATTATTATGTGGTGAAGGGCAAAAATCAGAACAATTACAGCCGGGATGTCATTCGAAAATACGGGATTCAATTGGACACAGTACTCAATGTTTTTCTAATGCCGCATCATCCCGATAGCCTCGCCTCTCCAACTTATGGCGGTTACGGAGCAGGTATCGCCCTACGAAATGCCGTGAAACTAACTGGGGCATACGAAAAAAAAATCGGGCCCTGGGATATGCAAAAGTACCTCAATCATGAGATTGGCCATATTTATGGGTTAAGCCACACCTGGAAATACAACGACGGTTGCGAAGATACCCCCACTCATCCCAATTGTTTCAACAACAAAACCCGTCCCGAATGCGACTCCCTCGCTTCCAATAATTTCATGGATTACAACGTCTATCAAAACGCCTGGTCGCCTTGTCAAATTGGCAAGATTCATTACAATATGTCGAGGGAGAAAATCAATGCAAGGAAGTTCATAATCCCGAATTGGTGTGAGTTGCACGACGACAGGCACATTTTTATTCGAGATTCGGTGAATTGGAAATCAATGAAAGATTTGGAAGGGAATCTAACCATCGAGGAAGGCGGCATTCTGAAAATAAGTTGCCGGGTATCGTTGCCCAAAGGAGCAAAAATTACGGTAAAGGCTGGCGGAAAATTAATCCTCGACAATTGTAAACTACACAACGCCTGCGGCGACAAGTGGCTAGGAATCGAAATTCAAAAAGAAGGAAAACGGAAGGGAAAGGTTGTCTATATAGGTCTTCCTTTGCTGGAGGATATGATGAATCCGTTGTAGGGAATAAACGCGAAGTGTATAATTTTTGAACCAATTGGTTCAAATGATAAAATGCATAAAACTCCTTAGCTATCGAAAATAAAGAATATCGCTTGTTGGTCAATTTGATGGGACACGAACCAGTATTGCATCCCGCAACAATTATCAGGCTGCTTTGAGCAAACTCAGTTTTGAGCGGCTCAATTTTTCTTTTGCATAGGTCTGGGTCACTTTGAACTCTTTTATGTCTTTGTGGGAGGGTAAGTCAAACATGGCATCCGTCATAATTGCCTCGCAAATCGAACGCAACCCCCTAGCACCCAATCCATAATCCAATGCCTTTTCTGCGATATAATCAATCGCCTCTTGGGTGACACTCAATTTAATGCCTTCCAAATCAAATAGCTTGGTGTATTGCTTGACGAGCGCATTTTTGGGTTCGGTGAGAATTCTACGCAAAGAATCAACTTCGAGTGGTTCGAGAAAAGTCAGGACGGGGAGACGGCCGATTAATTCGGGAATCAAGCCAAAGCGTTTCAAGTCCCGGTGGTTTATGTATTGCAGCAGATTTTCCCTGTCAATTTGGGATTGTTCTTTTTGGTTGAAACCAATGACCTGAGTATTCATGCGGCGGCCGATAATTTTTTCAATGCCATCAAAGGCGCCCCCACAAATGAAAAGGAT
The DNA here is from genome assembly GCA_964549665.1 of uncultured Saprospiraceae bacterium. GTDB lineage: Bacteria > Bacteroidota > Bacteroidia > Chitinophagales > Saprospiraceae > CAZJYF01. The sequence continues at coordinate 4,471 of CAZJYF010000074.1, read as the reverse complement.
ATTTTGGGTATTGATTTTGACCAGTTTTTGTTCGGGATGTTTGCGTCCGCCTTGCGGGGGCACATTGACATCGGTGCCTTCAAGCATTTTAAGCAAGCCCTGCTGAACACCCTCGCCAGAAACATCGCGCGTGATGGAGGGGTTGTCGCTTTTGCGGGCAATTTTGTCAAGCTCGTCGATATAAACAATGCCCTTCTCGGCGGCAGAAACATTAAAATCGCAAACTTGAAGGAGCCGACTCAGGATGCTTTCCACATCTTCGCCAACATAACCGGCTTCCGTAAAAACAGTGGCATCAACAATGGCAAACGGCACGTTGAGAAAGCGGGCAATCGTTTTAGCTAACAAGGTTTTTCCTGTTCCCGTGTTTCCGACAAAAAGAACGTTTGATTTTTCAATTTCAACTTCGTCACCGAAGGGTTGCCGAAGTCGCTTGTAATGGTTGTACACAGCTACGGAAAGAAATTTTTTGGCTTCTTCCTGCCCGATGACATATTGATCGAGATGGGTTTTTATTTCTTTAGGGGTAATGGTTTCAGGCAAATAAAAATCGGGCTTTGGCGTTTCTTCTTCTTTTTTTTCTCTGTACAATTCTTCCTCAAGAATTTCCACCGCCTGTTCTACGCATACCTCGCAAATATGCCCGTCAATTCCGGCTATCAGAATTAATGCTTCGGATTTGTCTCTTCCACAAAACGAACAACGATAATTTTGTTTATTCCTTCGCATAGAGTAGATTTTCTAGTTTTTGCTTTAAAATTGGACTTCTATATTAAATATTAGTTCTTGAAAAAGACAATTTTCAGAAGCAGAAAGATTAATTAACTATCCTTATTTTTCGAATCACCGCGCTCCAAAACTTCGTCAATCAGGCCGTAATCCTTAGCCTCTTTGGCTTTCATCCAATTGTCCCTGTCACAGTCTTCTTCAATTTTTTCAAAAGATTGACCGGTGTGAAAACTCAAAATTTCGTACAATTCCTTTTGCATACTTTTAATCAAATTGTAGGAAATTTCCATGTCAGTAACCTGTCCTTGCATGCCGCCCATAGGCTGATGTATCATGACCCGGCTGTGCTGCAAACAGGTTCGTTTCCCTTTAGTGCCGGCAGTCAACAAAACAGCTCCCATGGAAGCTGCCATGCCGGTACAAATTGTTCCAATATCCGGGGTAATGTATTGCATTGTGTCGTAAATACCTAAGCCAGCAATAACCGAACCACCCGGACTATTCACATACATTTGAACATCTCTTTTTGGGTCGGTAGAATCTAAAAACAATAATTGGGCCTGTATAACATTCGCGACATAATCATTCACGGGTAAACCCAAAAATATGATCCGATCCATCATTAAACGGGAAAAAACATCAATTCCCACGACATTCATTGGCCGTTCTTCTATGATGTTAGGAGTAAAAGACTGGATGTTTGGAATGCCCGAACTTGTTTTCTCTGCGTACTTTTCCAAATGCAGGCGACTCATACCTAGATGCTTGGTAGCATACTTTAAAAATTCATCTTTGCTAAACATCAATTGGTGATTTTGTAAATTTGCGACTAAAGTATAGTGTCTTAAAAAATGTCTCCAATTTGTTAATTTCCAACCAGTTAAAAGGCTAATTGAAAAAGGCCAAAGATAGAACAATTAATTAAAGCGGCGGTTGAAAAGGTTCGTTATTTTAATTCAAAGCCGAGTATGGCTTCTAACTTTGAATTAAAAATAATTGAAATAGGACCCGAGGATCTTTCCATACCTAAAAGAAAGACTTGTGGCAAAGGAAGCAAACTTCTCAAGAATTGCCAGCCCCTAGTTTTTTCTCTTAATAG
>CAZJYF010000074.1:0-2543 GCA_964549665.1 uncultured Saprospiraceae bacterium | reverse complement strand
CTAAAAACGACTACGTTAAAAATCGTTAACCGCTGGTTAAATACCTTTAATTATTGGACATTCCGGATAATTTTTTCAAATATTTCGCACGCAAAAAATTGTACCATAAATTACCCAAAATAATGCTGTTTATGAAAACAATCCATCAATTAACCATCCTTCTCATCAGCTTGGTTTTACTATCTTCCTGTAACTCAAGGCTCAGCTATTTCACTCAGGATTTGTACGAACGATACCATTGGTCTACAGAAAAATTGAAACGAATCCAGTTTTATCTTTCCAAAGATATCGTCCTAAAAAGACAACGAAGGGGGGGTTCATCAGAAATTGCTGAGGGCAAAATTAAAATCGAAGACGGTCGCAAAGTAGAAGTAATTACCATTCGAAAAGGAACGCCGGGGGTTTATCTTTTTAGTCCAAAAGAAAAGCGTTTTGCCATCAGCTTTGAGGGAGGAGCTAACAAGCGATTCCTGATGTTTGGCCCAAATCCAAAAGTAGAGGACCATTACGTATTGCTCGCTTCAGATTGGAAAAGAAGATCCGGAAAAGTGAATTACGACGGGAAGGAGTGGCGCGTGGATTCCGAAGATGCCTATGCTGCCTTGATGGTTGATTTGAAAAAAGTGGAACGAGTTTCGGTGAAATCCCGAACCGCGCGGGGCCGCAAAATCCATTAGAGAAATCAGTTCTTCAAGGTTTCGCAAGGCTTTAAGAACAAGCGAATCATATTCAGAGCCTGAATGCTGGAATATTCTATATTTTTTAAGCGGTCTTTTCCAATTTGGAGTTTTTTTGTTTCTACTTTTTCATTCGTCCCAACTGCCAACCACACCGTTCCAACTGGTTTTTCAGGGGTGCCTCCGCTGGGCCCGGCGATGCCGGAAGTAGCTACGGCAAGGTCTGTTTTTAAGAGTGCCAAAACGCCTTGCACCATCTCCGTAACTGTTTGTTCGCTGACTGCGCCAAAACACCTGAGCGTTTCCTCTTTTACGCCTAATTGCTCCACTTTTACCTCGTTAGAATAAGAAATAACACTTCCAGTGAAGTAGTCCGAAGCGCCGGGGACTGCCGTTATTTTATGCGCCAAAAAGCCCCCTGTACAACTCTCCGCCGTGGCAATGGTTTTCCCTTCAGCCTTCAGTTGGCGACCAACGACCTCTTCGAGGGTATCTTTTTCAAAGCCAAAAATGAATTCCGGAATCAGGGTCTTGATTTCTTCCACTTTTGCATCCAACATTTGATTCAAAACCTGCACGTCATTTCCGCTTGCCGTAAGGCGCAATCGCACCTGACCCAAACCGGGTAGGTAGGCTAATTTAATGGCTACAGGCAAATTGTTTTCAAAGGTTTCAATCCTCCTCGCCAAACGGGCTTCGCCTTCGCCTACAGTCAAAATAGTTCTATGGGCAATAGGTTTTCCGGTGAAACGAACTTTTAATTTTGGCAGCACTTCCTGTTCCATTAAATAGTACATTTCATAAGGAACCCCCGGCATAGATACCAAGACTTTTCCATTTTCTTCAAACCACATTCCAGGGGCAGTTCCCATTTTGTTCGGCAGTATGGACGCATTTTCAGGCATGAAACATTGGTCTCGATGTTCCGGTGTATAAGACCGGCCCCAGCGTTCAAAAAGTCGTTCAATCCGCAGCCAGGTTTCCTGGTGAAAGACCAATCCGACGTCAAAATATTCGGCAATTACCTTTTTGGTAATGTCGTCCTTGGTGGGTCCCAAACCACCGGTCATTAAAATGACATCTGCCTTGTTTTCCGCCATTTTCAAAGCGTCTAAAATAGCTTCCCGCGAATCAGCAATGGAGGAGATTGTGACCACATGAGCGCCTATCAGATTTAACCGTTGTGCCATCCAAGCCGAGTTGGTGTCAACTATCTGACCTATTAAAATTTCATCACCTACAGTGATAATGTGTACGTTCATATTGCTGTTACTTGACAATTTTTTGGACGGGCTATTGCCTGCAATTTCACGCAAAAGTAACGGAAAATTTAACCTTCTTATAAAAAGCGAATTTCTTTGGTGGCAAAATATTCTACTTCCTCATCACTGCGAATTCCCAATTTCCCCGTTTCCGAAATTCCAATGATTTCACCGATAAAAACAATACCGTTCGGTCGTTGAAATAGGGCGGTTTCCCGATACCGATATAAATGGTTCAAATAATCGGACTGAATAACATCTGCCTGTCCGAATTTTAATTTTAAATAGCGCTGCTCCAGGCATTGGCAAAGCCCCGCCCCTAACTTTACCAAATCAAAATCAGTCCCCATTTCCAATTTTAAGGAAGTGGGATTGGGCAGATTGCTGGCAAATTCCGTTTGGTTGACATTGATACCGATACCAATAACGCTTGACCGGATTTGACTGCCCATGATAGAGTTTTGAATTAAAATGCCAGCTACTTTTTTCCCCTTTACAAAAATATCATTTGACCATTTTACCTTGACTGGGTTAAGCAGGTACTCGGCTACAAAATCGCGCACCCCTAGAGACATTGCTTGGTTGAGTCGAAATTGGTCTTTAA
>CAZJYF010000073.1:0-11566 GCA_964549665.1 uncultured Saprospiraceae bacterium | reverse complement strand
GCATTGAAAACGAACGTTTTAGCCTTGTATGGTTTTAAATTTATCATTTTAAATTAAAAAAGTGTCCACTACTTTTCGTCTTTTATGAAAGATGCTGTCTTTCCTATAAAAAAAATGTTCAATAAACGGCACAATATCCACTCACTTTATTGAGCCTCAGAGAATTACAAATTAAAATTTTGAAAGAGTTTTACTTTTTCCATTCTTTCAATTCTGCCTGCAAAATTTTCAATTCCATTTGAAGCATTTCAACCTCTTCGGCAATTTGTTTTCGCTGCATTTCCAATTCTTGCTTCATCTTTTCAATGTCCTGATTCGCCAATTCTTCTCGCCGAATTTCCAGTTCTTTTTTGGCAGTTTTGATTGATTCTATTTGGAAAGCAAGTTGCGATTCCTGCTGTTGCCAATTAAAGTCCATTTGTTCTTTTCCTGAATCCAACTGTTCTTTTAGAGATACCAAATTCATCTTCGCATTTTCCATTTCTCGCTCGAAATTCATTTTTTGTAGGACGAGTTCTACACGAAGCCTTTTCTCTAAACGCCTTTGGGCTTGTTCGATGGTGGACTTTCGATTTTCGTATTGCTTCGCAGAAATTTCTCCTTTTTTTGATTCCAAATCCCTCCTTTTCAAGTTTAAATCCTCCATCCCTGCATTTATTTGCGCTTTTTGTTCTTCCATCCTCTTTTCGAAGGCAGCCATCTTTTTATTGATTTGCTCCATTTCGCCCTGTACTTGACGATCGGTCTTCTCCAATTCTTCTGCATAACGCTCTTTTTCTTTTTGGAGATTTTCACCCTTCTCTTTCTCCAACAGTTCATATCCTCTATCGAGTTCTTCGGATTCTTTAGCCAATTCTGCCTGCCGCATCTCCAAAGTTCTTCTCATGTCGCCAAAATCCCTGGTTTCCATTTTTTTCAGCTCGTGCTTTTTATTTTCAATGGTCCCAATTAGCTGTTGGATGCGCCGGTTCAACAATTCTAATTCCCGCCTTCCCTTTTCATCCGGAGGAACGGTATCTAATGCCGGTCTTTCTTTTTTTGAAATAATCCCCAACCCGTTCGAAGAATTTTCAATGTGCAACTGCGCCGGTTGAATTTTAATCGTTGCAGCTTTTAAAACAGGTATCCTGCCAAGAATTGGGCGACTTCTTTGCAAAACGGGATATCCTTCAAGATTAGCATTTTCCGTGCTTGGTATTCGCACCGGCGGGGAGCTGGCTGCGTCTAAATCTGCAATATCGAACACCCTTTCCGATACAGTATTTGGGGTATCAAAGTCCTGATTATCAACCCGTTTGGCAGTAAATGCCGTGAAGAAAAGAAAAGCCACCAAGAAAAATGAGCCCCAAAACCCCCTGGAAAAAGGATGAAAGGTAGCTTCCTCTTTCAGCATGCGACGAATGCGATGAAGCACGCCATTTTTACGACCCGTAAAGGCCAGGGCAAATGATTCTGAAGCCTTCATTTCTTCTAATTGTGCCAATGTTTTTGCGAAAGCCACTCTATCCCCCGTGACCTGAATGGCAAAATCGTCACAACAATTTTCTCTCTCCGTTCGGATGCAGGAAGAAATCCACCAAAGGGCAGGGTTGAAAAACAATACCACTTCGGCAAAGGATTGCAAGAGATTGATTCGCAAATCGTGGCGTTTGATATGTGCGAGTTCATGCGCCAAAATGCTTTCAATTTGCTTGTTCGATAATCCGGTCGCCAATCCAACAGGCAGCAAAATGGCAGGTTTGAAAATGCCGACAAGGAGGGGCGCCTTTACTTTGAGACTTTCAAATAATTGCACGGTTCTCCGAATGCCCAATTGCAGCGCAATTTTTGATAATTGATTTTGAAGCGAGGTATTTACCTTTTGGGTTCTATAATTTTTTAGGTGATAAATGTATGCCAATTCTCCAACCATTTGCAGCCCCAAAAAGAAGATTCCGATAATCCAAAGCAGGACAATCAAGGGCAAATGGTCATTGAAATATTCCAAAAAATTGCCAAAAAAATCAGCTGATTCATTCGAGGGCGAAAGCCAATTTTGGGAGAGAACTGTTTCCTGCGAATTTTCAACTTCCGAAACAACTTGATTAGCAGATGAATAGCCAATTGGTTGATACTCAATACCAAAAGTGAAAAGAGTGGCTACCAGCAGTACGGTTAAGCCCACTACTGAAAGGGCATAACGAAGTTGAGAAGATTTTTTTCTGAAGATAAAAAGAAGGCTGGCCAGCAAAAACGCAATCGCCATTCCCTGCCAAAGGCTGTGCAATAAAGTCCAGCCAATTGCCTGAATTATTTCGGAAGGGATAAGATTTTCAAGGTAGGTCATTTTTTGGTATTTTTTTCGAGTTTGGAGATGAGTTTTTTGATTTCTTCGAGGTCATCGGACTTGGTTTTTTCATGTCCCAGCGTATGCAAAACTAACTTTAGGGGAGAACCTCCAAAGACTTTATCCAGAAAGCGGTCGAAGAATTTTTCTTGCACCATAGCCTCGCTGATTGCCGGTTCGTAAAGGTGGGTCCGTTTGGAAGTATCCCTTTTCAAAAAGCCTTTCTCGGTCATATTTTGCATGATTTTCAAGGTGGTCGTGTAAACCACCTCTCTGTTTTTACTCAAGGCTTCATTCACGAAACGCACACTCGCCGAACCATTTCCCCAAAGAACCTGAAGCACTTCTAATTCTGCCTCTGTCGGTTTTTTTTCCATCTTTTCTTCTATTTTTTGTTGTTTAATTCATCTCTACGACGATTGTCGTACAACAAAGATATACGACGAGAATCGTATTTCCAAATTTGAGTGTGCCTTTTTGTCGTAGAAAGTTTTGGCATAAAAAAAAGTGATGCCGGGAGTGACATCACTTTTTGCTATTTTTTCTGAATATCAGCTTAGCGGCTAAGTGCAGATTTGATGAACAATCAGAATAATTTTGCTCATTTTTTCTTTCTTTTGGGTACCCGTGGATTAAATAAGTGAAAACATAAAAATAAAAAAGGCCAATTGTTAAGCTAAAGCATTGATAATCACTACTTTTAAATTCTAAATTTATCATTTTAAATTTTAAATTTCACTAATCCCCCAAGGCTATCCTTTTCCAATAAAAATTCCCAAAGAGGTCGAACCAGGACGGTGCGGTCGTTTTGTTTAATTTCTTCCCGGAAATCCCAGGTAAGCAATTCTCCAGTTTTGAGATTCAAGGCTTTCATGGCTTCAAAAAGCCCTTCGATTTCTCGCTTTCGGGTAGCCGGAAGGGTGTATTCATAACAGGCATTGATGAGACGTTGGTCCTCTTCAAGATAGAAATCTACTTCTCGGTTCACCACATAATAATGGGGCATTTTTTCCCTTCTATACAATTCCAAAAAAACGGAATTTTCAAATACCCTGCCTCTGTCTTCACTGATATTCATGGCGTATTTGAATGCCGGGTCTATGCCGTAGACTTTGCTGGGGTTGACCGCTTGCTTCCTCACCGACCGACTCCACATATCAACCCGGAAAATGAGAAAAGCTTCTTCCAGATAAGAAATATAATCGAAAATGGTGTTTTTACCTACCTTGTAACCCTGAGACTTGAGGTCGTTGTAAACTTTAGTCACACTCGTTAGAGTACCGAGGTTTGCCAACAAATGCTTCAACAAATATTTGATGAGGGTAGGATTTCTTAGAGAAAACCTTTCGGTTAAATCCCGGTACAGCATGAGGTCAATATACTCGTTGATGAGGCGATTGTGCAAGGAAGGATTCAAAAAAATCAATTCCGGGAAGCCGCCTTGCCGCAAATAACGTTGCAAATTATTCAATAGAAATGCTTTTCCTTTTGTGGTGTAGCGGTTGGCTTTAATTTCGTTGAATTGCAAAAATTCCCCAAAACTCAAGGGCAAAACCCGATAAGGGAGGGTTCGTCCACGCAGGGTCGTTGCCAGATCCCGACTCAATAATTTAGCGGATGACCCCGTGATATATACCCTGCAATTCTCTTGGTCGAACAAGCGACGCACGAATTTTTCCCAATTTTCAACCTCTTGCACCTCATCGAGAAAGAAGAAAACTTTTTCGTCCTTGTTGTGGGGAAACATTTCGTAATAGCCACGCAGAAGGGAATCCATATCGCCTAAACCGAGGGGAAACAAACGGTCGTCCTCAAAATTAACATACACCAACCTGTTGGCAGGAATTTTCTGATGACGCAACTGCCTGATGAGGTCAAACAAAACGTAAGTTTTACCCGCCCGACGGGGGCCTATCACCGAGATAATTTTGGAAACATCCAACGGAATTGCTATTTGCCTGGGTTTTACGCCCCTTAAATCCCATTCAATAAATTCTGCTATTACTTGTTGAAAGGCTGCTTTTTTATCCATAATCTGTCTTCTTTTGAAAAGACAAATTTACATAAAACCATCTTCATAAAGAAAGACGGTTTCATTAGTTTTTGTCTTTCCAAAGAAAGACAAAAACCACAATGGCTAGCGGTTCAATTGCACAAATCCCTTCTGGGTTTCACCATTACCAAATTCCAATAGGTAGAAATAGGTTCCGTCCGGCAAGTCGTTTCCGTCCCATTTGCCATCCCAGTCATTTTGATAATTGACAGCTTCAAATACCCGATTCCCCCAACGGTTGAAAATCATCAATTTATTGTTTGGGAAGGCTTGAATGCCCTGAATGACAAAAAAGTCATTCATGCCATCGCCATTTGGCGAAAAGCCGTTGAAAATTTCCAGTTCGGAACATTCTACCGTGATAAAGACCGTAGCCGTGTCGCAACGGATATCGTTGCAGATGACATAGCTGAAGGAATCCGGAACCAAATCGTCGCAGTATTCAGAATTGGGCACATAGTTGACGGTTTTGTCGGGCAGGAAGGTCGCAATGCCATTGATAGGAGGTTTCAGGATAAAAAATTCGGTGAGCAACAAAAAAGTGTCATTCCCCAAAATATTGAGGCGCAAGGGTTGATTCAAGCCCGCCGTAGCGGTATCATTGACAGCTATCGGAAGCCGGTCAATTAAGGGAACCAATGTTTCGACAAAAACAAAAAAAGTGTCGCAAACACCAAGGTCATCGCATAGAACAAAACAGGCTCGTCCCCCTCCCGGTACGAGGCCCGTGTAGGTGATGCAAGTATCATTTAGGATTTCAAATTCGACAAATTCTCCTGAGGAAGAAAGGCAGGCGTTAAAAATATCGTTCAAAGTACCCGGCAGTTCATTGGCGGTGAGGCAAAGGGTATCGGTTTCTCCGACTTCGACGGTTTTGAAAATAGACGCTGTTTCCAGGCAGACCAAGGTCGCGGAAATCGCATCAACACAGCCCGTTAATGTATCGGTGAAGGTCAATGGCCAAGTTCCAACAGGTATGGTAATACCAACCCCTTTCGGGAAAATATTGGTGTTCAGACTTTGTTCCACCGTAATCCCTGTGGAAGTGTCGGTAATGATAAATTGTCCGTATTCATTCCCCGAATCGCCGCCAACCACGAAGATATTCATATCACCTTCCACAATTTCCCAAGCGCCGGAAGGGTCCCAGATATTCATAGAATCGGCTAATTCCTGTGGGTTTTCAAAAAGGCCCGAAAATACTATTCCATTGATTGTCCACGAATTAATCAGGTAAGGGCCCAAATTGCCATTTCCCGGAAGAGAAGTATAAGCGAAGATAAAATTGCTGTCAACGCCACAATTAAAAAACCCGCCCTCATAAGGTTGACCATTGATTTCAATCGCAACATTTTCCAAATCTTCTAAATTGACGGGCAAACAAAGCATGCCCTCCTCGTTAATACAATCGGTCGCGCCAGTTCCGATTATTTCTTCCCCGATTAAGTCCATACAAAGTGGCAAGACCGCAACGTTGACGAAGACAGTCACAAAGGTATCCGCGACGAAAACTTGGATGCAAAGCGTGTCGAAACCTTCATTTTGCGGCAGGACGGAGAGGCAGAAAGCGTTTGAGTCGAGGACAAAAGTGACATTTCCCTCCGACTGATTGGGGCAACTATTTGTCAAACTATCGATGGCGGTTAAATCAAAAGACAGGTCTTCCAGACAGATATTTAGGGAGTCGTCAATTCGTACCGTTGTGTCAATCACCAAATCCGCCAGGTCGAAACAATTGACCAAAACGTCGAAGGTATCTGTGCACATTTTTATCGTATCTTTAAAAAGGAGTCGATGAAAGCCAGGTTGGAGTTCCAACCTGGTAAAAGATTGATTGCAAGTGCCAGCATTTCCTGCAAAGGGAAGGCCATTGTCTTCGACGACGAAGTTGGTAAAATTGGTATGAAGAATATCGACACAAAAAAATGCAGCGCTTTCACAATCGAGGAGGTTGAAGGTATCGGGCGACAGTGCCTTAATTCCACAAGGCAATGGAAGGGTATCGGGCAGACAGTTGATTTCTGCGAATAAGGTATCAGAACAACCGTCGTGGATGCTGATGAAGACCAATTCGTGAAAGCCCGTGTCAATAGAAATCAAGGTGCTGTCAACGCCACAAAACTCCAAACCTCCTTCGTAAGGGAACCCATTGTCTAAAATGGTAATGCTCGAATTGATAGTATCCACGGATACCGGTAGGCAAAGGGCAACGCCTTGGTTGCAATCATCGGCGGTCAAATTGATTTGTTCGTTGGGGAGGTAGTCAAAGCCGTTGCAAATCGGTGGAATGGTATCCATAACGCAAGAAACAGCAGCTATCAAGGTATCCGAACACACTGCATTATTTTCTATAAAAATCAAACGGTGAAAGCCTGTGTCAACAACAATTTGGGTGCTGTCAATGCCACAGTTGGAGAAGCCGCCGGCGTACGGAAGTCCATTGTCAAGAATCGTAAAATTAGCGATGGAATCAAGAGGAACTCTTAGGCAGAGGGAAAACCCTGCATCGCAACTAGAAGATTCTAAATTGAGAATACCGTTTGGAAGAAAATCGAAGCCGGTACAGAAAGGCGGGATGGTGTCAATCAAGCAGGAAATTTCTGCCAGCAAGGTATCAGAACAAATGGCATTGGCCTCCGTAAAGACCAATCGATGAAATCCAGTATCAATTACGATTTGGGTGCTGTCGATACCACAACTGACAAAGCCTCCGTCGTAAGGAAGTCCATTGTCAATGATGGTCATGCTGGCAAGAGTATCCAGTGAAACTGGCAAACAAAAGGTAGCCCCCGCTGCACAATCGTCGACTGTTAAATCCACCAATCCATTTGGAAGAAAGTCAAACTCACTGCAAAAGAGCGGATTAACGGTTATTTTCAAAAAGGTGGTGTCGCAATTAGCCAACAGATCGCAAACGACAAGGCAAGCAGAATCCATTCCCGTGAAGCCACTTTCCGGAAGGTAAGAGAAGCAGTTTTCATTTATAAAAATAGTGCCGTTTTGAGGGGGAGTGCAAACAGCGAGGCTGTCGAAATTGGTGGGGAAATTCAGGGTATCCAAGCAAAGCAAGCTGCTTTGCGTATTTTCAGTTGTAACGATATTCAATGTTTCATTTTCACCCAAAACATCTATTATTAAGGTGTCAGAACATTGGGTTGCGGAATCCACGACAACAAATTGATGCAGTCCCACTCCATCCAATTGAATGCTCGTTCCATTGAAAATAATAGAATTATCAGTTGAAATAAGGGCGGGGCTGTTTGTGATAATATGGGTAATCGCCATGTCGCCGTAGGTGCCCCCGGGTTCTCCGCCAAAAATAGAAGCGGTGGCAGCATCCAAAACCCAATTGCCGGCCGGGTCCCAAAAATTCATCAGCACCACGAGGTCGTTCAAATCATTGATGAAACCTGAAAAGGTTCCAGTGTTGCAGGTCCAGGAATCCACCGAATAGGGTCCGTTAAAACCGCCGCCTATCAAAAGAGAAAAACCATAGCCTACAATAGTGGTTGGCATACAACCTGAAAGTGGCAACAAATATGAACTTCCATTCAAAAATAGTTGAAGATCAACCGCTTGCGAAAGGGGCAGCGGCAGGCATACTTCCACCGGATTGACAACGGAAACTACCGTAATGGTATCCGCCCCAAAATATTCGGGACAGCCCCCGCCAGCATCCACCGTAATTTCCATAAAGGTCGTATCACATTGACCCAGGTCGTTGTTAAAGCAATGCACCACGCAAATCAAATCGGGGGAAAGCCCTGAATATCCGGAAGAAGGAATCAGGGTGACGCATTTTCCGTTGAGCAGAGAAGCAAAAACAGTGTTCAAGTTTCCCCGGTTGCAAAAGGCAGCACTCGAAATAGTTCCTTGAATTTGAAAGACAGAATCTGGAAGGCAAATTTCGGAGGTAGTTTCAAAAGGTATGCTAACTTTAACTGTGTCTAAGCAAATTGAATCACCGTTCAAAATAATAGGATAAATCCTTTCGCTTTGCCCTTCGAATAAAGAATTATGAATCCCAAAGCTAAATGAATTCAAATCAAAACCAGTTAATAAAAGAAAAAAAAACGGAAATATAAGGGCATATAGGTACCCTTTCAAGATTGGCATCCACCCATTTCCCAAAAGGGAAATGAGCAACTTGCCTTGGGGAAGTTTTCGCATGTTCATCGTCACTGTTTTTATTTCTATTATCTCACAGAAATATTTTCATAGGGCAAAAAAATCCCCTCCCTTCAGGAAAATTAGTTTGTTCATAGTATTATCATTTGTCGAAAAAGCATCTCCGTTTTCCAGACTAATTATTCTAATTAACCCTTTGAATTAGAGCTATTTAAGCTCTGAATAGCTGGGTCGAAACCCAAGCTGAACAAGCTTGGTGGCTACGATTGCAAAAACCCACAAAAGACTAAAATAGATAATTATCAGATAGACATCTACCATCATTCATCAAATAGCCTTTCTCCTAGCAACCTATAGGTCGTGTCCTAAATTATATGGATGTTGATGATTCTCAAAACGTGGTTGGGTGGAAAGCCGGTTTTCGGTTTACTAAAATGTGTGGTAAAATTGCGCGGGCGAGATAGCCCTGGTGAGCAAAGGTACTGTAAATCGGAGGAATATTAAATTCAAAATCATAGAAAATTTTAAAATAAAAGGGGTAAAGGGGGTATCGGGAAGCAGGAGAGGCGCCGAACCTTCAATCAAAAACTGAAACAATAAAAAAACTTGCCTTCATTTACCAGATATTTTTTAATTTGCACCTGTATTTAACATTTAGCCGATGTTATCTATCATTTTCGGAAGTTCCTTGCTTCGGCAAGGGACTTTCCGTTTTTTGAGCCTTTTTTTAACCCAGAATTTTGACAAGTGCGTCTTTATAAAACACATCCCCCACCCCTACCTATCAAAGGGATGCGGAACGTGCCTTAAAAGCCTAAATTTTCAGCCTTTTTTCATGTTAACCTTATAACCAATCACAACTTTACCATGTGAATGAGAAACGGAGCTAGTCAAGATATTAACAGGGAGGGTTGCCAAAAAATTGGCAATTTTCATCTACGGACTTATTTTTCTGTATCCCAAGATGGTAGGGGAAAATTGCGAAATATAGGTCGGGGAATGTGACTTTTTTTCGACATTGTTTTTTCAAAAAGATAATTTTCCTAACAAGAACAAAACAAATGTAGCCCATTCAAAGGGGAATGGAATTCATCGAAACCAAATTGTGTGACAGGGAATTCTTATAATTAATCAATCATTTCCAAGGGGATCCCTATAAATTTTTCGACTTTGGAACCTTTCTTTTCAGGATATTTTCAACACTATTTTCCCAAACTGCAGTCCACTGTCCATTTTTTCAAAAGCTTTGTTTCCATCCTTTAACTCAAGAGCCGAATCAATGACTGGGATAATTTTATGCCTGTTTACAAAATTTACCATTTCCCCAAACTCCTCATTTGTTCCCATAGTTGAACCATAAATCGAAAGTTGTTTCCAAAAAATCTGTTGTGGACTAACATTATTCAGAAGTCCTTTCGTACCACCGTACATGCAAATCCTTGCAGCCGGACTGCACAATTTCACCAAATTGGCAAAACCGTCGCCTGCAGCACTATCAATGACCATATCAAATCCGCCTGCTTGGTTTGCCAAAATTTTCTCCCAGTTTTCCGACCCATAATTCACCCCTCCCAAGGCCCCCAATTTAATGGCTTTTTCGATTTTATCATCAAATCCGGAAGTGACATAAACCCTCATTCTAGCAGCAACGGCAAACTGTAATGCCAATAGAGCGACGCCTCCTCCGATACCAGAGATGAGCACCTTTTCACCTGGTATTGCTTGACATTTTGTAAACAAAGCCCTATAAGCTGTCAAGCCCCCCAAAGGCAAAGCAGCCGCTTGTTCCCATGTTAAGTGTCCGGGCTTCTCGAAAACTTGGCTCTTTTCAACCACCACTCTGTCAGCAAAAGTACCGTTTTCTGGCATGCCGAGAATGCGAAAATTTTCGTCTTGGACGCTCGCCCTCCTTCCCCATTTTGAAGCGGGATTAATTATTATAGCTCTTCCATCCAACATACCTGCTCCATCCGAACCGAGAATAACCGGATATTTGAGACCCGGATATTTTCCCTTTAAAATCCAAACATCCCGATGGTTCAAAGCCGCAGCTTTTAGTTCAACAACTACTTGATTATCAACAGGTTTTGGAGTGGGAACATCGTGTAGAAAGGAAAGCGGCTTTCCTTTATCAATAAGCATAAGTGCTCTCATATTTGAAACTTTTGAACAAAGGAAAAATAGTCAAGCCGTTCAAACTGGGCAAAAAAAAAGTCGCACCGGCGGTACGACTCGTTTGAATTATAATCCCATGAACATATCCAAAACAAATAGATAAATCTAATGAAAAAACTCAGAACTTGGCTTGGTACACTCGAAAGAATTTACGTACCTTAGCGCCGAAGGTAAAGGAATAGAATAAACACCATTTACTTATTTTTTTTACCTCCGTGCTATTAACAAATTATAGTCCCATGAACATGGTCCTAAAGGTTGACTGCAAGCAGTCAACCTTTTTTTATTTACTGCTCCGATTTTTTATAACATATTATTCCTGGAAAAATTTAAAAAATAGCAAGCCGCCCCTTCTTAAAAAATCGGGGACGACCTACTATTAACAAATTATAATCCCATGAACATATTCAAAATTGAATTCCGGCTGCTTTTAACCGGATTTTTGTCACTCATCTTCTGTATTTCAACATCCACAATACAAATATGAACATATTTCATTATGAGAACAAAGACAAAATTATAGGTTTGTGGTATATTTTTTTTTCAACTTTTTACTAAAATTTGAGAATGTCACCTAGTAATATAAGGGCTTTTTATCTTCTCTTTTATTTTTAATCTTTCTAGTTTGTGAGAAAAATAAGGGTAAACCTTTAAATTAACTCTAAAATTCTTCCGATTATTTGCTTGTCACGGTTTTGAAAAAAAGGTGGTCTGAATCGCAGATAGCCACTGATTCAAGGATTTCGCTTCTTGCTGCCTTTTCTTTAGTTTCCCTAATCCGTGTAATCTTTTAATCCCTCAAATCCGCGATTCAGACGATATTTCAGGGCAATCGAGTAGGTAGGGGGATTACTCCCCCGCCCTCTCACACCACCGTGCGTACT
>CAZJYF010000072.1:0-11642 GCA_964549665.1 uncultured Saprospiraceae bacterium | reverse complement strand
CTTCATCAACCAACGGGGCGACATCCTTCAACCCACCAAATATGGCGTGGAGGCTGCCATAAAAGGAAAAATTAAAATGAACGACGAACTTACTTTTTATGTGAAATACGGCGACTTTATCGGGCGCATGGCCGTCTTGCTGACCGCCTTTTTGTGGTTGCAATGGATCGCCCGTTTTTTAGTGCGGGCAAAGGAAGAGTGATAAAATTTGGAAAAAGGCAAGTGAACGTCCAAGTGGGTTCGCTTTCTTTCAACGTTCTCCCAGCTTTTGTTGAAGTATTAAAGCTTTGTCGTGCTTAAAATGGTGCCCACTTTTTAAATAATCTTCTAGCAAAGTTTGCGCTTGCTTTTCATCTCCCTTTTTCAAATAAGACAATATCAAGTACCAACTTGCTTCTTCGGAATATCTTTGTCCCAACTTTTTCACCTTTTTAAAAAGGGCGATGGCTTCGTCCATGGCACCTGTTTCCAAATTCGATAAGGCGGCGAAAAACAGGGCGGAGGGGTTGGAGGGATCAGATTCCAGGACAGCTTCAAATTTGGCAGCGCTGAGTTCAAAATCTTTCTTTTCGTAGGCCTGCATCGCCTGACTCAATGGCGTGTCAAGGTTGTCGGAAAGGCGGGCTGCCGCTCCCCGAAAAGTGGGCTGACCGCTGGGATAAAATTCATAGTTTTGGGCAAAAAGTGTGGCATCGGTGGGTGGTGCGGGACGCAAAATTAAAATGGAAAACAACGCAATGATGGCTACGGCTGCAACGGCCGCCATTCGGTTCCAGAAAGTTTTTCTCCGGTTAAATCGCAGCCTTTTAGACGCTTGCCCGGCCCGCATTTTTTGGAGGAAGGTATTGAAATCGTCGAAAGGTTTCTCTTTGTCAAAGTCATAATTGGCGGAAGCATACCCCTCCACAGCGTCGGAATCGAGGGGGCTGTCGAGTAGCACATTTTCTATTCGGAAGGCTTCTTCCGCGGCTTCTTCCGCGTATTGCCTGATTTCTTCCTCCGTCAAACTTCTCGAAGGTCGAAAAAATTCTTTGAATCGTTCGTGTTCAGGATGCTCCATAGAAATAGGTTTTGGTTTTTTGGTCGTTCAAAAAGTATATTTTTTAGCACCTTCTTTTAAAAGGATTCTCAGGTTGCGCTTGCCGTTTTGAAGAAAACTTTTGACCTGTTTCTCAGTATATTTCGTGGTGTTGGCAATTTGCCGGTAACTCTTCTTATCGTAAAAAAATAATTGAATGCAAATTCTTTGGTCCTCACTTAACCGTTGGATAGCCTCTTGGACGATTGTTTCTAAAGAAGGATCCGCATCGAAAAGAGGCATAAAATCTTCATTTTCCATAAAACCGTCGCAATAATTTCCTTGCTTCCGCAGATAGCGAAGATGCTCGAATTTCATTTTTCGCTTTCGAAGGATGGCGATGCATTCGTTGCGGGTAGCGGCATAAAGGTAGCTTCGGAAAGATTGGACCTTGGCTTGGGGGAGTTTTTGGAAAAGCGTTTTAAACACTTCTGAAACGAGGTCGCGGCTGTCTTCCTCATCTTTCAGGTATTTGAGCCCGACGCCGAAGGCAAGATGCGCATAGCGGGCGTATAATTCTCCAAAATAGGTGGGCTTTCCGGTTTTTGAAAATCGAGCCACTAATTGCTCATCGGAAAGCCGGGGAAGGGACTCCATGTTGTATTAATTTTCTACTCCGCAGCCATTGCAAAGCGGGAGGATTCGTTTTGTTTGACCGCTCGATTAAATTTCATGGGGTGGAATGACCTGAATTTTAAGTAAACATTCCAGTTTGATGATGGGTACTCGTTTTCAAAATTAAAAACTGGGAAGTTTTTCAATTCTATTCGCTCTCAAAATTTCACCGAGGAGAGGATAACCTCCAATTGCTGCATAAAATCCCGCTTGGGTTGTCCGGGGGCATGCACAAAACCATCGATGAAAAGCAACTCATTGGTTTTCGGATTGAGAATCAGATAGCTGATAAAAGGACCGCCCATGAAATCGTTGACGATATCCCAGATGCCTCTCGCTTCCAGGGCGTAGTAATTGTTTATCGTTTTTTGGCTGAAGAACATGGGAAGGTCAACGTCATTGATGCGCATGTAGGTTCTCGCGATATCGGTAGAAATAAACTTTCTGCCGAGGGAATCCTGAATAGCTTTCAGCCCCTCTTTTGTCAGTTGCGATTTATCAGAATACTTCATTTTGTGGATAAGTATATTGCAGTTCACCTTTTTGTTGTCTTTGCGAATCCACATCGTCTTTGACTCCTCGTCGTAAACAGCTTTTTTGTAATCCGCCGGAACCTTCAGCGAGATGCCGAGTTTCTCCTGGATTTCATTCTTCAGAGAAACCCCCACTCCACCCTGAAACACGGTCGCGACAATTCGCTTCCTTTGGTCTTCAAAGATGCGCTTAGCTACGGAAGGAAAGCTTTTTTGAATATTTTCAATCAATTTGTCCTCCCCAAAACCAAGCATATAAACCAGGGTTTGCCCCGAAGCCCATTTGCTTTTTCCCACCGAAACGCTGAAGCCACTGCCCTCCTTCATTTTCCTTATTTTTTCGAGCCCGATGTCCTTTTTGATCAATTTCACTGTGGGGGAATTTTCATCTCCCATATCAGCCAAAATAATGTACGTTCTCAGTTGTTTCCGGATAGGGTCGGCGGCAAGGTCATGGGGTGAGAAATACTTCAGGTCGTAAATCGGTTCGGGCTGAGGCAGTAGCAAATAGGGCGCTGCGAAATAAAAATCAAAGGTATCCCCCACCGCGCCATGCCACAAAACCGAGTCGGCGACGACGACGACCTGATTGATTCTTCCGAAGGCTCCTGGCAAACCCTTCCAATCTTTAGAGGTGCCTTTCGAGCAACCTGCAATCAAAAAAGCGAACATTCCGACGGCGAGAATTACCTCTTCAATTTTTTTCATGTAGGCCAATTTTTTGCAAAAATAGGAATTTATCAGGAGTTCGGAATTCCTTCTTCCTTTCCCTGTTATTTTCGATGCAAACACAAACAGACAGATGCCGATTCGCGGCGCTTTGGTGGAAATGAAAACGCACCGTCACTAAGGGAAACGATGCGTTTTTCTCAGGAAAGATGCTTCCTACATATCAATCAGATAATAAATTTTCGTCAACCACTTTGAGGTGTCCGGCTCAGTCGAAGGGTCGGTGACATATTCTTCGATGGCCGGGATTTTTGCGCTCAATCCATTCTTTTTGATGTAGTCTTCAAGCGCAAAATGCGCACTGCCCGAATTCTGATAAGCACCGTAGTAGTCGATTAATAAAGCCTTCCCGGGAATCAGTTCGATTGATTCAATCCCAACACCCAGGTCTGTTTTTGAAGGGACGGGAAGTGCCGCGGCCATCTCAGTCAAATGGTTCGCTTCATCCCATTCGTAAAATAACCCGCAGGGGGGACCTGCCATTTTAATGTTTTTAGCAGCGAGTTTTCCCGCCAGGGAAGGGAAATTCTTGCTGTAAAATTCGTGAATTTTGTCAAGCTCGATTTTATCGCGAATAGCAACAAAGTACCTGCCGGTGAAGTCAATCTCCCGGATGGAATATTCACTGCTGTCCAGAGACGTTTTTGGTTTTCCCTCCGCAATTTTTTTTATGGATGCCAAGCCCTTGTCCATCATCGGGACCATGTTTCTTTTCATCATCAGTCCAAACCATTTGTACAGACCCTTCATTTCGCCGTCAAAACTCCAGGTTAAGGTGGTTTTATGGTCGGATTCTTCAAAATGCCAGGAACCGTAACTCGTCCCCATTCCCTCAAAATTCAATTCATTTTTGATATCTGAAAAGGGAGTACTTTCAACAATAGCCAGCGACCCATTTCCCGATTTTTCACTCGTCCATGAATAATACGCACCTGCTCCTGCCACCTTTTCCGCGTAGCTGATATTAATGCCAGGGTCTTCGGCTTGCCAGGGTCCCCATTTTTCCCAATTTTTCAAATTGTTTATTTGTCCAAAAACAGCCGCTGCCGGGGCAGCGATAGTGACAGAACGCTCGACGTGAAATTTAGCAGGCAAGAAAAAAGAACCTATTAAAATAATCAGGACGAGGGCCGCCAAGACAATCCCGGTAATTTTTAAAATTTTCATAGTAAATCGTTTTTTATTTGTGAAAGAATAAATTTCGGATGCTGGAATACAAACCGTAGAATTAAGATTATTTAATTCTTGTATCTGAAATAAAAAGAATGGTCAACAAAATCGAGGGTCTAATGCCATGCTAAAAATACTAATTTTTTCACTTTCCAATAAATTTATCAATTTACCACTTACATTTGCATTCCTATGGGAAAGGGACGAATCATATTAACGCAGAAGCGATTCGATTTAATGATTGACCGCCTTTGCCGTCAACTAATCGAACGATTCGACCTCTTTGAAAACACCTGCATAGTAGGCATTCAACCGCGCGGCGTGCTTGTCGCCCGGCGAATTTACGAACGCCTGCTCTCCATTTTGCCCATTTCCGGTATCGAATTTGGAAAACTCGACATCACCTTTTACCGCGACGACTTCCGCATTCGTAGCAAGCCCCTGAATGCCAGCATTACCGAGGTCGATTTTCTGGTGGATGATAAAAACGTGGTTTTGGTGGATGACGTTCTTTATACCGGTCGCACGGTACAAGCAGCCTTGACCGCCCTGCAACATTATGGTCGTCCAAAAAAGGTGGAATTATTAGCCTTGGTGGACCGCCGCTTCAATCGCCATTTGCCTATTCAATGCAACTATGCCGGCCTCGTTATAGACGCTTTGGATGAAGCCTACGTAAAAGTCGAATGGAAAGAAATAAATCAAACCGACCAAATCCTTTTGTTTGCCAATAAACGAGAAGCTGAATCATAAATGACTGCTAATCAATTAAGTACGAATCATATTCTGGGCATTAAAGACCTAAGCCTCCCCGATATTGAACTCATTTTTTCCACCGCAGACAATTTCAAAGAAGTCATTAACCGCCCCATTAAAAAAGTGCCGTCCTTACGGGACATCACGGTGGCCAACTTGTTTTTTGAAGATTCCACCCGCACACGCATCTCTTTTGAATTAGCCGAAAAGCGCCTATCCGCCGATATTGTCAATTTCTCATCTTCCTCCTCCTCGGTAAAAAAAGGGGAAACGCTGCTGGATACTGTGAATAACATCCTTTCTATGAAGGTGGATATGGTCGTCATGCGCCACCCCGCGCCCGGGGCGCCGAAATTTCTTTCCCGGCACATTTCTGCCAACATCATCAACGCGGGTGATGGCACCCACGAACATCCGACTCAGGCTTTGTTGGATGCCTATTCCATGCGCGAGGAATTGGGCGCATTGGGTGGAAGAAAAATAGCCATTTTTGGAGATATTTTGCACTCCCGCGTGGCCCTTAGCAACATCTTTTGTTTACAAAAACTGGGTGCGGAAGTGATGGTCTGCGGGCCCCCGACCTTGATTCCCAAGTTCATCCACAAGTTGGGAGTGAAGGTAGAATACGATATTCGGAAAACCCTGGAATGGTGCGATGTCGCCAATGTTCTTCGCATCCAATTGGAGCGGCAACGCATCAAATACTTTCCCTCTTTGAGGGAATATTCTCAATATTTTGGAATCAATAAACAATTATTGGACAGCCTCGACAATGAGGTCATTATCATGCACCCCGGCCCGATAAACCGCGGCATTGAGATTACCAGCGACGTGGCCGATTCGGAACAATCCATCATTTTGCAGCAGGTAGAAAACGGGGTTGCCATACGCATGGCCGTTTTATTTTTGCTTGCTGCAAAACGATAATCACTCCCCATTTTCGATACTTTTATCTTTCGTCCCTCTTTTCATAAAAAGAAAAAAGGTGATTTTAAACGGGAATCAACCAATTTAGGTTTCCTCCAGTTTCTTAAGGTCTGACTTTTATTACTTTGTTTGGGCAACGAATCTCAAACTTTTTGCATCACCTATAAAATTTGGTAACAGTCTAAAAAGCAATTTAGGCAAAACGGGGAACCTATTAATTTCAAGTTTCCGCAATTCAAAACCTGTCGCATGAAAGCATTCTATTTCTTCGCCCTACTTGTGGGAATTATGGATCCATTAATTTCCCAAACGACGATTCTTTTGCCTGAAAATCCGGAACTTCACGAGGTGCCTTCTGCTTGGCGCGGGCACAATCTCGCTGCGACGGTTCCTTTAAGCTGGGTCAATAATACGGATTTCAGGGCCACGCTGCCGGGATTGCATCCGGGGATATTTCGATGGCCCTTCGGCAACAAGTCAAACAATTACGATTGGAAGGCTGCTTTGAACACCAATAATATATTCAACCTCCGAGAGGCGGCTCAATTTTCACGGGAAACGGAAACGGCCCTTCAAATAGTCGTCAATTTTGGCAACGGTAGGGCCGAAGAAGCAGCCAATTTCGTCCGATTTTGTAATTCTGCCGAGCCATTTTGGGCGAATGAGCGATTGACCTTGCTGGGCAATTCCGAACCACTTGGCGTAGACTTGTGGGAGATAGGCAATGAGGTCACCACTGCATGGGGTTTCGGTTGGTCTTGGCTGGGTTTCCAGGAAAATATCTTTTTTCGAAGCGGTCAGGCGGCCAAAGCTATCAGCGAGGAGTTTTCGGACAGCCTTTATTTTTACGGTGGTTCTTTTTGGCGGGAAGGCTGGGTGAAAATGATTGGCGGTCTCAACAAAAAATCGGCTATTTTGGGCGACCTTTTTGCCGTTAACACCCCCCAAACTTCGAAGACTTTCTCCGTAGATTTTCCCGAATTGGATACCACCGACCTCAATTCTGTGCGAGTATGGTTGACACCTAACCTCGATTTGGGCACCGCGGAAACTGTTCCCCAACAAGTTTTGTACGATACATTGACCCAGCCCCTAAATTTGCTTGACCCCGCTTTTGTTCACTGGGACGCCACTTCGGTCACGATTGAACCTCCTTCGGGGATACCCACCCAATCTGTCGTTCTTATCGAATACAACAGCGTCCACCACGATGGGGCCTTTGCTTTCCGCACCGCGATGAAAGCTGCCGACCCCAATATTCAGGTGGGATTTTCGACCAAAGTCAAACCATTCTTTGCCGAAAAAGAAGAATTCCGCAACGACTTCGCCGCCAATGCCCCCGATTTTATGATTGAACATCCTTACGCGACGGGCCTCACGCTTCCGGCAGTTGAGAACGGGCTGTTTTCCGAAATGGCTTATGTGCCCCAATTCAAACGAATGAAATTTGTGGAAGAACAACAGAAATGGAACGACCGCTTATTGGATTGGAACTTGCCCCAACCCGTTGGCTTGGCATTCACCGAATGGAATGTCGCGCTATGCGATGAATGCCCCAACCCACACCCCTTCGACGGCATCGCAGGGGCTTTGTACGTTGCTAGTTTTTGGGCCAATTTGTTGGATGCCTCCATCAGCAACGACCTCGACATTCGCGCCATCAACCATTTTGCCCTATTGGCTTCCGGCAACAATTTCATCCACCTATTTCACGTGAACAACGACGGCAGCAATTTCACTATCGGAAATGAGGGGCAGGGGACGCTTCTTTGCATGGAGGCCATTGGGCATCAAACGTTTGATAATTTTGAGGTTTCCGGTATGCCGCAAATCGTCCTGGAAGACGGGCAAGGGGGAAATATTCCAGCCGATGCCCTGGAAATTTGGGGTGGACACGACCAAGAAAGCGATGAAATTAAGCTGCTTATTATCAACCGGGATGATGCCAAACCACACAATATTAGCATTGCTCTTCCCTCCACCCAATTGGCCGTTGGAGCCAACGCCCAAACCCTGACAGGTACAATGGTGGACGACCAAATGGAACTGAGCGAGGACAGCCTGCTTATCGAAAACGGAGTAATTGGCGCCACGCTTCCCATATTTTCGATTTCCGTAATTAGCCTTAAAACCGATGCGGTGACCTCCGTTAGGGACCAGGAGAAGGAGGCAAATTTTCCATTTGCCAGGGTTTTAAAAATAGGAGATTCGTCAGTCTTGAAAATTCAAGCAGCCCAATCCTCGAGAATGAAAATTCAAATTAGCGATATGTCCGGTCGGGTTTTTAAGCGATCCGCTTACTCTCTGCAACCGGGTCAGAATGAAATTATTTTAGGCGAGTTACCGAAAATTTCAGGATTTTATTTCATGGAATTGATATCTACAGAAGGTTGGAGAAGAACTCTCCGATTTTTCAATTAAAACGGGTGAGTTAAAAATTCTTCAATCAGGCAATAATTAAAATAGCCAGCCAATTCGAACAGAAAAACTCTTCAAAAGGATTTTATCTTTTGTCTCCCTAAAAAAATTAAATTCTCTCGAATAATGCTGGAATTTATACCCCACATCAATCAGGAAACTTGCCTCACGGCGCGTGGCTAATCGCATGCCCAGGGAAGGATAAAACATCCACCCGCCTTTAAATTTTACAAATTCGTCAAAATCGTCGGCCCCGTCAAGCCATTCTCCGAGTGGAAGGGCATAACCTACTTGAACGGAATAAAACGGGCTGACACCGCCGTTTTGGAAATAGCCTCTGTTTTCAACAAAAATGGGCGCAAAGGCTTTTTCATAAAAATCGACCCCCAGTCCAAGTCCCAAGTTGACCCATTGGTTGAATTGGTAGCCGCCCGAAAAATGAGCCCCCCAATCCCATCGGTTTGAATCATCGAATTCGGATGAATTCCTTCCGGCAAGGATCTGAAAATGGGCGGCAAAATATCTGCCTTTGGCTGGAATGGCCCTACCGGATGGGAAAACCAATCGGCTTGTTTTTGTCTTCTTGATTTTTTGGATGGTCTCCACCGGAATGGTCATTTCAATACCTGAGAGCAGCCGAATCGTTTTGGTTTTACCGGGAAGGCTATCAATTAGCCTTCCTCTCAGGAAACTGCCATCGGTAAGATAAATCAAGTCGAGCTTGGTGTTTTCCTGTGCGAATAAACCACAAAAAAGCAGAGAAAACAAAATCGAAAATCGTGCTTTTTTCATGAGGTAATGGCTGTCAGTTCTAAAAAGGTTTTCAACTTTTCTGATCCCTTTCTCACTCGAATCAACAAAAAGTTAAAAACCGAATTATGAAAAAATTTATTTTGGGCGCAACTTAAAGTTACACCCAAAATTTTATGGTCCGATTCACTCTAAAATGTTCTCAAATAATCAAAAATAATTTTTGCCGGGTCGAGTGCCCCTATCTATTTTTCCACCGGAATGCTACTCAGCAACTGGAGGTTGGAGGGGTCGTCGAAATTATATTGGTAAAAACCGTCTTCACCGATGACCAGCAAAATATTTCTATCGCCGGGAAGCGCAATGACATCGAAAGTGGTAATGCCCTTAAGGTGGTCGAGTAGATTATCTCCGAGGGTTGGAGGGTAAGAGACATCGAATACTTTCAAACCGTGGTCGCCCTCGCACAGGAACAAATTATTCGCTTTAATAGACAGTCCAAAGGGATGGTCCATCGGGAAAGACTTCACCAACCTCGGATGGATGAGATCTGTAATGTCAATTAAATCGAGTTGATTCTTAAATCCTTCGCAAATATTGCCGTCCCGGAGGGTGACGTAAGCATAGGTACCCTTCACGAAAACGGGGTCGCAGGCCCTTGCGTGCTCAAAGCGGCTTAGCTGTGTTGGATTTACGGGGTCACTGTTGTCAAAGATAAACATGCCGCTGTTGGAACCGATAAATAATTTATCCCCAAAAGGGAAAATCGTTTCAATTCCCCAACCCAGATTCACGGTATTGGCCCGGGAGGGTTGTTCCGGCAAGGAAACATCAAAGATGTCTAATTTGGTATCATCCACCACGTAAAGATGGTCGCTGAGAATGGTAAATCGAGCCATCGAACCGCCGATGCCAGTGCTTGCATATGAATTACTATTAACAACGGCTGTTGCATCAAAGGATAAAGGAAGAACATCGCAAGCCACGCACTCCAGGAAAATATCTCCGACCCGTTGAAGCCTGTTTACAGTCTCACAATCAAGTACTTCTGTAATTTCTTCTTGTTCATATTCCACCAATATCCGGTTATTTTCGAGGTCTTCCCAAATGGGTGGGAACACGTTTTCTACTCTATTGACCAAAGTGGCATTTTGGAAGTCGGAGATGTCGATGGCAAGCAGGTCGGTGTAACTGCTGGCGTACAAGATGTTGCCCCTGATGGCGATGTCGTCATTGCCCGGAATTTTTACAAAGGCGATATTTTGTGGATTTTCAGGAACAGAATTGTCAATCACATGAACCCCTTCTTTGCGCTCATTTATAAAAATGAAATCGTTATAAAAGTAAATTTTCCCGGGATTTTTCAATTTGCGAGGAGCTTCATTGACAATTTTTCCATTGTGAATTTCCTCTGCCGTTTTGAAAATAGGGGTCACCTTGAAGTAAGTCGTTTTGCGCTCACAGTTGTCTTTCAGGCAGCTTTGAAAAAGGAACGCAGTAAAAAGAGCGAAGAAGATAAAAGACAGTTTCTTAGTTTTCATAATTTTTATGGATTTGAAGTTTTTGAGTTAATTTCAATTTCAACTTGTCAGACAGGAGGGGACAGAAAAAGGGTTGGGTGAGGTGGGATATTTTTTGCTATTTCAAATCAGGGAAAGGAATAGCTTCAAAAAATCATGGTTAAAAAATCGCCATTTTATCAAAGAAAAAAATTCGGTCGTCGAGTTTTATGTAAATTGCAGGATGTTATTTAAGAGAATTTGTATTACATTTAAGAAAAGGAAAAATCATGATTACTGCCATAGAAATAAATGGGTTTAAAACTTTTGATGATTTTAAAATGGAAATGGCGCCATTTGTGGTAATTTCGGGAGCAAATGGCTCTGGAAAAAGTAATTTATTTGATGCTTTAAAATTACTATCAAGTTTAGCTAAGAAGGATTTGAAGGAAGCATTTTCCGAGCAACGCGGTGAAGCTCGTGAGTTGTTTACACAATATTCAAAGGATTATGGAACCAAGATGAGTTTTGTTGTCGAGTTACTTCTTAACAAGACCATTAAAGACAAATGGGGGGTAGAAAAAAAATTGGCACATACCCGGCTTCGATACGAATTAGAAGTCGTTCGTCACCACGACCAAAAGACAGGTTTGGAGAAATTAATTGTTGAAAATGAACATCTAGCCCCTATTAAAACCAAAGAGGACAAATGGTCAAAGAACTATCTTCAATCGGAAATTTGGAAACCATTAAAAAGAAGCCAAAATTACAAACCCTACATCAAAACAGAAAACCTGCATGGCGTCAAAACTATTTTCTTGCGGCAGGACGGGGTCAGGGGCGGGCGTCCAAGCCCGGCAACAGAAGTAGAAAGAACCGTGTTGAGCGGGATAAATACTGCCGATTTTCCGCACGCCTTTGCAGTCCGGGAAGAATTTCTCAATTGGCGTCTTTTACATCTGAATCCTGTGGAGATAAGGCAGCCTTCGCCAATGTTAGGACCTGATACCATCGATGAAAACGGCAAATTTATGCCTTCCATGCTGAACCGAATGGAAACGGAAATGCCAGGTACTTTAAAAGCCGTTTCCAGAACGATTCAGAACATCCTTCCCTTTATTTCTGAAATTTACATCGAGGAGGACAAAGCCAGAGAACAGTTTATAT